>JAKSDL010000753.1 GCA_022360105.1 Pseudomonadota bacterium | reverse complement strand
TTGGGTTGCCGAAGGTGTTGGAAAAACTGGTCATGCAACGCAACGGCCTGATCCTGGTGGTCGGTGCAACCGGTTCGGGTAAATCGACTTCCTTGGCGGCGATGATCGATTACCGGAACAGCAATGCCGGCGGCCATATCCTGACGCTCGAAGACCCTATCGAATACATGCATGAGCATAAGAAGTCGATCGTCGCGCAGCGAGAAGTCGGCACCGATACCGATTCTTTTATGACAGGCATGAAGGCCGCATTGCGCGAGGCACCCGATGTAATTCTGATGGGCGAGGTGCGTGATCTGGAGACCATGGAGTTCGCGATGAAGTTCTCCAATACCGGTCACCTCACGCTGTCTACCTTGCACGCCAATAACTCCATTATGACGATGGAGCGTATCCTCGGGTTCTTCCCCAAGGAAGGTATCGAGGCGCAGGCCAAGCGTGTGTCTCAAAATCTACGCGCCATCATTTGTCAACGATTGGTGCCCGCTGTCGATGGTGGCAAGGTTGCGGCGATCGAGGTATTGATCAATACGGGTTACATCGCCGATCTGATTTCGAAAATGGAGTTGGGCGCCATGAAGGACGCGATCGAGCGTGGCGGTCAATATGGTATGCAGTCGTTCGACCAGCATCTGGTAGCCCTTTATCACGAGGGTCGGATTACCGCACAGACCGCCATCGAGTTCGCCGATTCGTCGAGCAACGTGAAGATACAGATCAAGACCAGCGATGCCGGTAAGAAGCTCAGTGCGAGCGGACAGGAGAACTGGTCCAGCGGGCTATCGCTCGAACCGACCGAGGCGGACGGCGACGGTGCCGGCGACGTGGTAGTCGATTTCGGGCAGCCTTAGCCAAATCGTTTTCAATACCTAAAGTACAAGAGTAAATAGACTTACGCTTGTTGCTCTTCCGCGTGAACGGCTCTGGTTGCTGGCTTGTCCGTGGACTGGCAGTAAATACCGTTCGCCGTTCAAGCTACTGATGCGGTGACTTGCTCAGGCTCCTTGTTTCCACCCCGCCGATGTGCGGTTTGTCTTTCCCCGATTGTGATGATGAGTTCTTAGCTGACTCTTTCTGTTGATTAGTATGCCAGTATCCCAGGTACATTGAAGTTGTATACGGCTATGGTGCATGTGGATTCATGAGGCGTAGCGTACTTGATTGAGGTCGTATCATTTTCTT
>JAKSDL010000037.1 GCA_022360105.1 Pseudomonadota bacterium | reverse complement strand
CCGGTTTACAGCCGAAAAGGACAACAAAATTGACTGGCAAAATATAACGTCTCCTGCAGAAGATTCAATTCAAAATTATGATGATCTGGATGCCATCGATAAAGATGAGATTCCGGAAATGCTGTCAAAGCTGACGGTTTGTAAGTTAAATGGTGGCTTGGGAACTTCCATGGGTTGTGTTGGACCCAAATCTGCCATTGAAGTGAAAAACGGACTTAGCTTCCTGGATCTTATTGTGGATCAGATTCTCTCTCTGAATCAGACATATGGCTCGGATGTTCCCCTTGTGTTGATGAATAGCTTTAATACAGACCAGGATACGCAGAAAATCATCGGCAAATACAATGGCATGTTGCCGATTTATACGTTTCAACAGAACAAATTCCCAAGATTAAGAACAGACTCACTTCTACCCTTGTCCAAACAGAAATATGGACAGCGATGCAACTACCCTCCGGGTCATGGGGACTTCTATCAAAGTTTGGCGAATACAGGTATTTTGGACCAATTGATAAATGCAGGTAAAAAATACATGTTTATTGCCAATGTGGACAACCTGGGGGCTTCAGTCGATCTCAAAATCTTAAGTCTAATGCACAAAACCGGTGCGCCATTCATTATGGAAGTTACCGATAAAACCAGGGCTGATGTCAAAGGGGGAACACTGATCAAAACTCAAAGTCAGGCTTTGCGGTTGCTTGAAATAGCCCAGGTTCCCAAAAACCATCGGGAAGAGTTCAAAAGTGTCAAAAAATTCAAAATATTCAATACCAATAACATTTGGATTAACCTGGTTGAACTGAAGAAAAAGCTTCAAAGCAACAAGCTACACCTGGATGTCATCGTTAATCGCAAAAACCTGGATCATCTTCCTATCATACAACTGGAAACGGCAATTGGTTCCGGAATTAACAATTTTCATGGCAGCCTGGCTGTAAAGGTTCCGAGAGTGAGATTTGTCCCGATTAAAAAAACAGATGATTTGTTGTTAGTTCAATCCAATCTGTTTGTTTTTGAAAACGGGGTTCTGGAAAAGAATCCGGATCGCCAATTTGGCGGTATTCCTTTGATCAGGCTTGGGAACCAGTTTCAATCCGTGGAAGAATACCAGAATCGATTCGAATCGATCCCTGATATTCTTGAACTTGATTTGTTAACGATTGTCGGCAATGTGTTTTTTGGCAAAAACATAACATTGCGAGGAAATGTAATTCTTGTTTGCGAACGAGGGGAACTTCACCTGCCGGATAATTCCTTAATCGAAAACAAGGTTCTGACCGGAAGCATCCAGGTAGGGGAATTGTAGACCAAGAAGTCGATGAAGATTGACATGAGCCCGAAAGCTATAACTCAACGGTTGAAAAAAACCAGCGAGTTGAGAAGACTTTGCTTTGCCTTAGGAGGAGAAAGGCTAAAGGAAAAATTATTGTCAAAACAGAGCAGGATAGTTTTCGTTAATGAAGACTCGGCAAGGTATGACAAAGACAATCCGAATGATCAAAAAAAACAAGGGAGCAGCTAACTTAGAAGATGTCTCCATTCACATCCGTATACCAAGTATAAAGCACAATTATCCACATCGATACACAACAGATTAACGCTACAAAGACTGCAGCACTGGCGCAGTCCTTGGCTTTTTTGGCGAGTTCATGAAACTCCTCGGTGATAAGATCTGTTAACGCTTCGGCTGCTGAATTCAGCAATTCAACAATCAGCACTAAAAACATACTGACCAATAAAATCATGCGAAGAGAAAGATCCACAGGGATTACGGCAGCCAAAGGAAAAAGAACGATACCTGCAACGACTTCCTGCCGAAATGCCTGCTCATCTTTCCAACTGGCTATTAATCCATAAACTGAGTATCGGACAGCATTGATGAGTCTGGTAATTGGATTTTTGGCGGATCCTTTCATTTGTTTATCATTCAATTTTGTTCATATTACATTTTCCAGTCATAGAATTTTGTAGAGCCATTCTAATGGGACTTATATAGCACTTGTCAAGCTGGATTTATCTGAAGTTAACCAGTTTACAAATATTTATCATTTCTTCCTAACTCTCTTTTTCAGCAGGGTTTTGGTTTTGACTGTTCAAGCTTTGCGCTTGGCGATTAATTTCTGCCGTGCTAAATATCAAAGACATTAACCAATTCGAATCACCATCCGATGACGGAAAAACTTATAGCTGATTATGACCACAAAAAACCAATCAAAAGTAACAATAGATGTTCCCCTGGCTGCCACATGGAAGGATGGGGAATTAATTCTTCTTGATCAAACCAGGCTTCCGAATGAAGTTGTTGAAGAGAAACAGGAAACCGTAGAACAGGTTTGGGACTCCATAAAAAAACTCAAGGTTAGGGGAGCTCCAGCTATTGGTATTGCAGGAGCATATGGCTTGCTTGTTGCGATCAAAAATCAGACGACAAAGTCACAAAGCGATTTCATAGAATTCATTGAAAAGCAGGCAGCTTACCTTGATTCCGCCAGACCTACCGCGGTGAATCTGGGATGGGGATTAAAGCGAATGGTGAGTAAGGCAAAGAGTGTCACGGTTTCCGATTCAAAACAGCTTTATGATATTTTGGTGGAAGAAGCTATTCAAATTCATCAGCAGGATATCGATTGCTGTCAACAAATCGGTCGGAATGGTGCACCGTTAATTGAAGACGGAATGGGCGTGTTAACTCATTGTAATGCTGGAAGTCTCGCCGTTTCTGAATTGGGAACAGCCCTGTCACCTATGTATGTGGCGCACGACCAAGGGAAAAAGTTCAAGGCATATGCAGGTGAAACCAGGCCCTTACTTCAAGGAGCCCGATTAACTTCCTGGGAATTGCAACGAGGCGGAGTGGATGTGACACTTATTTGTGACGGCATGGCGGCTCATTTCATGTCCAAGAAGAAAATTCAATTGGTCATTGTCGGTGCGGACAGGGTTGCCGCCAACGGTGACGTTGCCAACAAGATTGGAACCCTGGGTGTGGCAATTCTGGCAAATTATTACAATGTCCCGTTTTATGTTGCATGCCCTTTCTCAACTATTGATCTCTTTACTCCCACTGGGGATGAAATTCCAATTGAGGAGCGTGATCGCCATGAAGTGACCCATTTTGGAGAAAAACCAACAGCGCCTGAAGACATTTTAGTAGGAAATCCCGCGTTTGATATCACTCCCCACCACCTGGTAAGAGGAATTATAACTGAAAAGGGAATTATATCCCCACCCTACGAGCAAAATCTGAAAGATACCTTTGGTTAAAGACCGTTAATTTCAAAGGATGCAAGGCCATTTACCGACTGTCTGTTGTAAGATCACGATAAAAAATCCTTACAGCAGACAGCACCACGGAATTTTTTATGGTTAAGGTGCCCTGGATTTTCAAAGGAAGAGGAAGGTCTTTATTAATTGGAGATTTTAATAGTCTGGCTTTAAATCCTATGTCGGTTATCTCGTCTATTTCAGCATCCTTAAACCCTAAATAAATCTCCGAAATAGGAAAAAAGCATTTGTATATTGCTTCTTTTAGAGAAAAAATAATTTTTATATCCCGGTTTACTTCTTCCCTGCCTTTCAGCCATTTTTGGATTTCAAACTCGGTTAGTACCTGCCGACAAATGTTTGATTTAATCTCCCGATTTAAATTCTCCATATCTATTCCAATTCCGACCAAACCGCTGCCCTGCCTGCAAAGAATTGCGGCTGCATATCCGGCACCATGGCTAATGCTGCCGACAATTGAAAACGGCCATTGAGGAGATCTGTTTGGCGACCTCAAAACTGGTAGGCTGGGTAGTTTTGCTTTTTGCATGGCCATTTGAGCACACCGCCTGGCTGTGATAAACTCATCCCTACGTTTCGAGGCCTTAAATTGAGCAGCAATTTCAAGCTCTTTGGGATGGATTTCTGTTGCACGCTCGGAAACCTTTTCACAATGAAAGTAACATTTATCGGGAAACGGATTTGAAAACATGGTTATTAAAATACTGATCGGGTTGTCTTTTCATAATTATTACTGTGATAATCAATCTGCCATCTGTTCCATTGTTCTTCAATCTTAAAGCTACAACAAGGTCAGTAATGAAGGGATTCAGTTTATCTTGCTTCGAAGTCTTTTGTAGCGTTCTGAAATTAAAAGGTTTATATTTGATGTGATGACTGTGAAAAAATAAGTCAGATGTATCCTTCAGCAATTGAAGTGCCAAAGAATTTGTGCTTTATAAGTTCACCATTGTTTTATACACTCTTGTATGATAGTAAAAAACGCATACTGCTGCAAGAATCCCTCAATTATAGGGATTGATGTTCTATTAACTGAGATGCACGAAGTTTAGATAGAAATGATCTATGGCCAATAGTTATAGTCATCGATAGAGGTGCATTGAAAAAAGAACGAATTAAATTCGATTGACCGTCATCTTAAGATACGAATTGTTTTTTGGGTGATAGATTTCGTAACAACAGATTGGATAAGAGAATACAAGAATTTCTAAAGGAGTAACCGACCAAATGGAACATTTACCGACAGTCGTAGATTCAAGCCTGGAAAGCACTCTTCGCTACGTTACCTTCAGTATCGGTGAAGAACTGTTCGGTGTCGACATCATGTGTGTTGAAAGCATTATACCGCCCCAAACAATTACCGAGGTTCCTCGCACACCGGATTATTTTTTGGGGATTATCAACTTGAGGGGAGATGTAATTTCAATTATAGATATGCGCAAACGGTTTGGTTTGGAGCCTATGGAAGAAACTCCGGATACCCGGATTGTGGTTATACTCACCAATGGAATTCTAGTGGGAATGCTGGTAGACAGGATTGCCTCCATAGAAAGCATGGCGGCTGGCAAACTGCAGAAAGCTCCACCAATGGCTAAACTGGAACATAAGAAGTTCATTTCCAGTTCTTTCAAACTTCCCAACGAGAAGATTCTTCTCACCCTGCATCACCAGAAATTGATAGATGATAAAGATTTTGTGGTTGAAGGAGAGATAAAATTCAGCCAGGAAATTGTCGAAACCGGCTCCAAGTCCAGGGATAGCTGGGTAAAAGAAATTCCCCTGGTCAGTTTTAAAATCGGTGAAGAGCACTATACCTTGGAAAGTAAGTATGTTGAGGAAATTATATTTATTCCTGAGCTTACGGAAGTACCTGATATGGAAGATCTGGTTGACGGCATTTTTTATCTCAGAAACTCGGTAGTTCCTGTTGTCAGGCTTGGAGAAAGACTGGGGAGCGGTAAAATGACAGTGACCCCGGACAGCCAGGTAATTATTATTAAGCGAGATCTTTACGGCATCAAGCTGGGATTGATAGTGGATGATATCAGCGAGATCTTTTTTGTACTGGAAGATGAAATTGTCGGATCGCCAATAAACATCAACAAAGCCCAAAGCGAGCAATTAAAAGGTGTGTTTAAATTCAGGAGAAATGATGAAAGCCTCATCATCATGCTGTTGGAATTGGAGAAATTGTTCACTGAGATTGAACTTAATCAGCTCAGAGAACTGGAATATTCCACGGAGCTTGAAGAAACCGAACAGATTGAACGAGAATCTACAGTTGGTATTTTGGAGTTCATAGTAGCCGATGAGCGTTATGCAATTAAGGTAGCGGACACAAATGAGGTCATCAAAGTGATAAAGACTGTACCTGTCCCTAAAGCACCTCCCTATATTAAAGGAATTATCAACCTGCGAGGAGATGTTATCTCAATTGTAGAGGTAGGTCTGCTGGTTGATAGAAAAAGAAGAAAACTCACCAAAGACGCAAGAATACTCATTGTCAAGGCTGGTAAGGAATCTGCGGGTTTGTTGGTTTCGAAGGTACTGGGGATTCGAAAGGTTTTGCTGTCCAGCTTTGAACAACCTTCCGATTTGATCAAACAAAAAGGCAATATTTTTATTGAAGGTATTGGGAAGATTGATGAATCGGACGATATCGTGGTCCTGATGGACATCGAAACCACTCTGCTTCAAGCACAAACACTGGAAGAAGACGAAGAGGAACTGGAAGAAATTCGCCGGGAATTGGAGTTCCTTGAAGAGGAAGATGAAAAAGCACAGCTGACTTATGAACAAAAAGCACATGCGCAAATTAGCATGGATTCATGAGATTCAAGGCACTAGTCGTTGATGATTCCGCCTTTATGCGGACTGAAATAAAAAAGATCCTTGAACTGGACCCTGATCTTGAAGTTATTGCAACGGCGCAAAATGGTCAGGAGGCGCTTCAACTGGTCAAAGAGCACCAACCGGATGTCGTCACCATGGATATCAACATGCCGAAAATGAACGGTTTGGAAGCATTGAAGCGAATCATGCAGGAGATGCCCTGTCCGGTTGTGATGGTTAGTGCTTTAACAAGTGATTCAGCAGATGAAACAATAGAAGCTTTGGCAGTCGGGGCGTTTGACTTTTTTCAAAAGCCTTCCGGATCAATTTCCCTGGACATTGCTTTGCAAGCGGATATCATTCGCAAAAAAGTCCGTATTGCGGCACGTTACAAGCGAAGACTCCGAACCAAGAGCAAAGCCTGGCGGAAAACTGAAAAGAAAACCAAAGTCATAGAGAGGATTAAACAGTCGTTAAACCGTTCAAGACATGAGAGGCTCGCCACCCCTTCATCGATAGTGGCAATAGGCGTTTCAACCGGCGGTCCCAGGGCATTGATGTCAATTTTGCCTGCCCTGCCTTCAGATTTCAAAGGCAGCGTTATCATTGCTCAACATATGCCTGAGAAGTTTACCTATTCCTTCGCCAACAGGTTGGATGGAATTTGTGCCTTAAAAGTCAAAGAGGCTGAAAACGGCGAGGCCATACAAAATGGTGTTATTTACATTGCTCCCGGAGGTAGGCATCTTAGGGTGGTGAAACATTCGGACGCCTATCACGGAATTGAGGTCGTCAATCAGCCCGTAAATAGTCTTTATATACCCTCAGTCGAGGTTTTATTCCGGTCTTTATTGGAAAATGCCGGTAACCAGTGGCTGGGAGTTATGTTGACAGGTATGGGAAGTGACGGTGCCCAGGCATTAACTGATTTGAGGCACATTGGGGGGCATACCATTGCTGAAGCAGAAGAAAGCTGCGTGGTGTTTGGCATGCCCAGGAAAGTGATCGAATTGGAGGGAGCTGAATTCACATTGCATCAGGATAAGATTGCAAGCAAAATTGTTGAATTAATTGGGAACTCTGTATGCCATTAGAAATAGCTCAAAATTTGACGTTTGATGAACTTGTCCCGATCAGGGATTTGATTGCAGATGCCAGCGGGCTGTTCTTTGATGAAAAGAAGTTCTATTTCATTGAAAAGAGGATAGCCAAACGGATCAAAGCAACGAATACGCAATCTCCACGTAACTATTTCAGACTATTAAAACTGGGTGGAAACAGTGACGAGATGAAAGAGCTGATCGCTTCTCTAACCACAAACGAGACCTATTTTTTTCGCTATCTTCCCCAATTGGAATCTTTTGCCGAAGAAGCCCTTCCCATGGTGTGCAAAGCAAAAAGAGCCAGAAATGACTACATCTTAAATATCTGGAGTGCTGGTTGCTCTTCCGGCGAAGAACCTTACACTATCTACATCCTTCTTAAAGAGCACTTGGAAGATTTTTCAAAATGGAAAATCAACCTGTTTGCCACAGATATCGACCATAAAGTGCTGGAAAAGGCAAGACGTGGGTTATATGAAAAGCGAGCTGTTAAGGACGTTTCTCCAAAAATTCTTGGCAAATACTTTTCCTGCAACGAATCAAAATTTCATATCAATGAAGATGTAAAGGACAATGTACGGTTTGATTATTTGAACCTGATGGATCGCAAAGCTATTCGGTCCTTCAGTGATATGGATTTTGTATTTTGCCGAAATGTCCTTATTTATTTTGATGATAAAGCCAGAAAGCAGGTAATAAATTCGATCTACGATTGTCTGGCACCAGGTGGATTTATTTTCCTGGGACACTCGGAATCGGTAGGAAAAATCAGCGCAACCTTTAAGCTGATCAAACTAAAAAAATCTCTGTCATATCAAAAATAGATGGATTAAACTGATTTAATTGATTTGGTCTTTTTGTTGCTTAGTAGGAGGGACGTAAAAATCAAAACCCTGAAGATTATCAGCGGGATATTTTTTGAAACTTAGCTCTGATGCAGAATGGATAAGCACCGAAATCTTGGAATTAACAGTGCCGTTCAAAAATTAATTGAAGACCTGCAGCACGAGGATGAAAAAGTTCGCAGGTACGCAGCTGAAGACCTTGGTTATGAAAAAGTGACTGAAGCTATTCCTCACCTTGTAAAAGGATTGGAAGATCAGGCAATCTCTGTTTCAGAAGCCTGTGCCGATGCTTTGGTAAAAATCGGTGGAGAACAGGTGGCAGAGCAGATAGCTCCCGCTTTGGCTACGGAAAATGTAAGGCTTCGCAACCACGCATCGGAAATAATGAATCTCCTTGGAGAACCGGCAGTTCCTGTTCTGGCGAACCTCATGGAATCTGATGATCACGATGTTCGCATGTTTGCCATAGATAACCTGGTTTACATATCCAGCAAAACAAGTGTGAACATACTGGTTAAGGCACTTAATGATGAAAATTTGAATGTGGCAGCAGCGGCAGCAAACGGTTTAGGGAAAGTTGGGAACGACGAACATCTTGAGATACTGGAAAAGTATCTGGATTCGGAAAACTGGATGAAATGCGCGGTACTGAGCGGCATGGGCAGCCTGGGAAATAAAAAAGCCATTGAAAGCATTTTGCCGCTGATACAGGAAGATGACTTGATGATAAAGATGTCGGCTATTCAGGCATTATCCAAACTGGCTGACAATACTATTCTCCCGGAACTGTTAAATCTTCTCAAAGAAGAGTCCCTGGAGTTGTTTGGCACCGAAACACTCAATGTAATCTATGAGATCATCACGTCATACCCGGATGTAGACTATTCGCATCTATTTGATGATAAATTGATAGAAGCGATGATGCGGTTGACAACTATGGGTGACATTGGTTGTCGGTTGAAGGCTATTGAAATTTTGGGTTTTTCCAAAAACCAAAAAATAGTGTCTGCCCTGATCGATTTGATAAAAGCAGATGGTATCGATACTCGCAAATCTATCGTCAATTCAATCGTAAAGATCGATCCTCAAGATCTAACATCTTTAAAGCAGTACCTGGAAAATAACGATGCCACATTCGAACAGAAATGCACGGCTTTGGATTGTATTGGCCGATCTTCCGGTAAGGAAAGATTCGATATCATTAAAGATTTCCTGAGTTCCAAGGATGAAACCTTACCCAGAATCACCCTGGATGCCATACATAATGATTTCAAACCGGCACCGGTTAAAGAGATTTCATCTTTGCTGACTTCCAAGATACCGGAAATACGTGTCAGTGCTGCTGATGCCATGGGGCGACTGAAGAACGAAGAGTTTATCAACGATCTTGTGAATCAGTTAGCAGATGAAGTACCGGAAGTGCAGGAGGCTGTCGATGATGCATTGATTAGAATTGGTGAAATCCACCAAATTCCGTTGCTTGCTCCGTATTTGGATTCTTTTAGCAAATCGGAACGAAAAACAGCTTTTCAATACTTTGGAATTCACCATCCTGACAAAATTAGTGACAAATTTGTTGATGGTTTGCAGGATCCGAGCGTGGAGATCCGCGTTATTTCATTCAAGGTGATTGCAAATCAAAAACTGGCAACGTTGGATCTGATCCGCCAAGGGATTGCGGATCCTGTGGATACCGTCCAGGTGCAAGCAGTTCGTACAATTCGATCTTTGCCAAAAGACGAATCCACGCTTTCTTTTATTAAAGAGCTTCTGGAATCTTCTACCTCCGAACGATTGAAGGTGGAGCTCATTCAAGTCTTATCTGGACTGGAAGAGTTTAATGTTGTAGATTCCGTAATACCGTTATTGGAAGACGAATCTTCATGGGTGCGCTTGGAAACTGTTGAGTTCCTGAAGCAACAGGGTGACAGCTCCGTTATTAAACACCTGGAACAGCTCCTGAATTCGGACGATGAGGAATTGGTTGAAGTAGTAGAAGAAGCAATAGATCACCTAGAATAAAGAATGCAAGGAATTGAATGTCGAAGCGAATTTTAATAATTGATGACTCCCCCATTGTTCGAAATCTACACTCAGTCATGCTTAAGTCTGCAGGTTTTTTTACCGTGGATGCGGAAAACGGATTTGATGCACTGGAAAAGGCAATGAATTCGGATTTTGACTTGATGATTGTGGATATCAATATGCCTAAAATGGATGGCTACGAATTCTGTAAGGAAATCCGCGGAACCGATAAATATAAAGACATCCCTCTCCTGATAGTTTCCACAGAATCGGAAGCTGAAGATAAGATGAAAGGATTTAAGGCAGGAGCCAACCTATATTTAATCAAGCCGGTAAAACCGGAAGTCCTTGTCGAAAATGTTAACCTGCTATTAGACGGGAAGTAGACCCTACACCCGATTATCAGTACTTCATTTTAAACAGTAACCAGGATTTTAACATGGCAGATGACCTAAGCGATATGATTCAAGGTTTTGTGGAGGAATCCCACGAAGCTTTTGATGATATTGAAAACGATCTGTTGACAATTGAAAGCAACCCGGATGATCTGAGCATCGTAAATGGTATATTCCGTGTGATGCACACTATCAAAGGGACTGCCGGTTTTTTAAACCTGGATGATATTGGTAAGCTAGCCCACAGAATCGAATCGATCTTTGATATGATTAGAAGAGAGGAGTTAAAAATTACCTCTGATATCATGGATACCTTGCTGCCGTCGATTGATTTGCTGAAGTTGATGGTGTTCGAGCTGCTGGAGCCTAATAAGTCCGAATACAAACTGGACGATACCCTCTCTGCTTTACTGGAACTTACAAAAGACAAACCCACGGAAGTAGCAAGGCCGAAAAGCCCTCCACCCGAGCCGCCAAAACCGGAAGTTAGCAAACCGGCACCGATACCAGTTGCAAAGTCCCCTGCGAAGGTTCAAGCAGGCCCTGATGAAGACCTGTTGGAATTTCGCAAGAGCATCAGGTCAGTCGCTCCCCAGTTGAAATCGGATTTTGTGGTGGAGGCGGAAGAGCATCTGGAGACTATTGAAGAAAACCTGCTGATCCTTGAACAATCGCCGGACGATGAAAATTCAATCAATGAGGTTTTCAGAGCCATCCATTCAATTAAAGGGACATCCGATTATGTGAGCCTGGGGACTATCACTCGAATCTCCCATAAGATGGAAACGATATTCGATCAAATCCGAAAGGGAGTTCAAAAGTACGACAATGAATTAGCAGATGTTGTTCTCAGGGGTACCGACATCTTGAGAACCTTGGTTTTTATGCTGAAGAATGACGATATGACTGCTGAAATCAGGGTTGGAGAGATTATAGAACAACTTGAAAAACTGATCATAACAAAAGAGAAGAAACCGAAAGCCAAACCACGAACCGTTG
>JAKSDL010000119.1 GCA_022360105.1 Pseudomonadota bacterium | reverse complement strand
ATGTGGATTATAAGGCGGATGAAACCCAATTTGACCATATCGAAAGAAAAAAAACCCCTGGTAAATGGGTAGAGACACGATGGTATGTGAAAAGTGAATTACCTGCCTTGGGAGTTATGGAAGGTAAGAAGGTAACCACCTTTGTACCGGGCATGAACATGATTGTGAAAAAAACCTCACAGACCAAAGCCATGAAGAAGCAGATCTTTGCTGCAACCTCTGCCCACACCACTCAAAAAATCGGTCGATCCTGCGCCAGTTGTCATCAGTCAGACGAGGCCCTGGGTATCATCACTGGCTGGGTGGCACATCCTGACCATCCGGAATGGACAACCCCCATTGGTTGGATCTCTGAAGATCAAACACAACCTGGGATTGGAACGAAACCCGGCGATCGCAGTTTCAACAAGCAGGAAATTTTTAAAATCAGGCAAGTCGGGCAGTGCTTAAAATGCCACAAAGAGCAGGACAGTATCTACCAGAATTACCAACACGCTATTAAAAACCTGACTCCCCAATGTATCCTTTCCGAATAAACCACAATATTCCATTAGTTTTCATCGCCAACTATACCCACGCATTCCAAATCGATCAATTCCCCCTCCTTGTCACAAATCTCTTGTTTACCAGTCGTCGTTTATTATCTTTGAGAAATAGGATTTGAGTGGATTCGTATGTGTCCTTCACCATACGATCGACCTTCCTGCCATTGGTGTTGTGAAAAATTTTTGTTAATTATCAAGTCTATCAGTGATTAAGCTGTTGTTTTCTTTAATAAAACAACAAAAACTTGAGCAAGACACTTTTTAGTCGGCAATTTCTGTTGTGTTATTTGGTTGTTATTACTTAACTCTCAAGTTGGTTTTTTAGTGAATCAAATGCTAGAATCTTAACAAGAAAGATAGAACGATCACTCTGCGATATTCATCTCCAACAGCAAACACCGGAAGATCAGTTCTTTAATTGAGTGATTCGTAGGTTTTGAAACAAAGGCGTTAGTGGCAGCCGACTTAATAATAAACAAAAAAACAACGTGGCTGATAACAGAACATCGGATATTAAAAAAGCATTACTGGCTATTCGAGAGCTAAAAGCAAAGATAAAGCAGTTGGAAAGCAACAACCCTGAACCTATTGCCGTGATTGGCATGGGATGCCGCTTTCCCGGGGGAGTCTATAGTCCGGAAAACTACTGGCAATTGTTGACGAAGAAGATAGACGCCATCAGTGAAGTTCCGTCCGACCGTTGGGATATCAATGAATACTTTGATGAAAAACCAGGGCAGCCCGGCAAAATGTACACACGATGGGGAGGATTTCTGGACCATATCGATCAGTTCGATCCCCACTTCTTTGGCGTATCCCCAAGGGAAGCAGCAGGATTGGACCCTCAACAACGATTGCTGTTGGAAGTTTCCTGGGAAGCCATGGAAAACTCAGGGCTTAACCCTCATACCCTTGAGGGAAGCAATACCGGTGTGTTTATCGGAATTACCGCCAGCGATTATGCTTTCCAACAGATCAAAGAGGGTAACACGAGCCAGATCGACGCATATTTTGGAACCGGTAATGCGCTAAATGCCGCAGCCGGAAGGCTGGCGTATACATTTGGCTTACAGGGACCAGCCATGATAGTAGATACGGCCTGTTCCTCTTCCCTGGTCGCTATTCATTTGGCCTGTCATAGTCTAAACAACCGGGAAAGTAACCTGACAATCGCAGGTGGTGTCAATGTTATTCTATCCCCGGAATCCACCATAGCGACCAGCCAGGCAAAAATGTTATCGCCCACCGGTCGATGCAAAACATTTGACGAAAGCGCTGACGGATACGTACGGGGTGAGGGTTGCGGTATTGTGGTTTTGAAAAGACTGGCAGATGCCCTCAAAAACGGAGATGCCATTCAGGGAGTGATTAAAGCCACCGCCGTTAACCAGGATGGACAAAGCGCAGGTTTCACCGTTCCTAATGGAGTTGCTCAGCAGACGTTGATTGAAGAGGCCCTGAACAAAGCACAGCTGTCACCCAGTGATATCGATTATATTGAAGCTCACGGGACTGGTACCTCATTGGGCGATCCTATTGAAATTAACGCTCTAAATAGAGTATTTGGAACTGATAGGGACAGCGAGTACCCACTTTTGGTTGGTTCCGTTAAAACAAATATTGGCCACCTGGAATCTGCATCCGGAATAGCGGGCTTAATCAAAACATTGCTGGCCTTGCAGCATCAAAAAATACCTGCTCATCTGCATTTGAATAAGGTAAATCCGCATATTCCACTAGCGAACATGCCTATCTCAGTGCCCCTAAATCTAAGCGAATGGCCTAACAAAAACACCTTGCACCGGGCAGGGGTCAGTTCGTTTGGTTTTAGCGGTACCAATGCGCATGTTATTATTGAGCAGTCGCCGGAAGTACCTACTGCCAGGCAAGAT
>JAKSDL010000382.1 GCA_022360105.1 Pseudomonadota bacterium | reverse complement strand
AATTGGAACCAGGGGATTTGTTTTAAGAAGCGTTGATGCTAAAGTAAAATCGTGAGCCCTGGTTGTGTTGTAAAACGCATCTTTCCATACAGAACTCGGTACGTCCATGGTTCCGGTAACCGGATCCACGATTAGGTTTTGAACTGCAATGGATCCCGTATCCATACCTGCCAATTGAATCATCGATTCACCATCTCTAAGCAAAAATGCAGCAAGAAAAACCAGCTTTTCGATTTTATTCGGCCTGCTTTCAGCAGCAGCAGAGATGACTGCGCCACCCATGCTGTGCCCCACCAATATGACAGGGTCGGTAACCGTGTCCAGAACATCTGTAACCGCTACAGTATAATCAGCAAGAGTTACCAAACCCGGAATCGATGAGTCGATACCATGAGAGGGGAGGTTGATCAAAGTGACTGTGTGTCCTCTGGCTTCTAAAAGAGGAACCATTTTATACCAAGCCCACGATCCGTGCCAGGCTCCGTGAACTAAAACAAAGTGCTTTTTATCATCATCGTGCCATTTCCAGTCTTTATCTGCAAAGACGTCATTCGCTCCTAACAGGCCTATCGTCAGTACGACAGATAGAATCAGTTTGGAGAGAATATCTCGTATTTTTGACCTTTTCATACAAGTCTCCTTTATTCGTTGCGTTAAGAAAGCATTGAGGAAAAAACGAAACGGGAATTTGACACAGCCAACCTAGTGCTCATTATTAGGGTTATATCGGAATTGTCAAATAAAGGTCATTTTAGCCAACTGACGTCTGTTCGTATTCACCTTCAAATCGCCATTCCAAGGAGGATTTTCACACAGCTCAATTAGCTCAAAAATGCTTGTCGTTTTTTTTCAATTGCTTCATTATCGTTGATTCCCAGTTAAAACCCGATAAAGGAGATTTATGCGACAGATCGCCGCTAATCGTGTCTTTATAGCATCCCAAAAAAGGACATAGGAGATTTTATTTTATAACTTACCTTCGGAATTTGAATGGAACGGATTTCATAACGAATACCCAAGCAACCAAATCAACTTCATTTCAAACATTGTCAAGTCTGGTTATTTATTATTCACCGTCGTCATTAGATAAGACCTATCCGGATTTGGCCCCTTCAGAGCATATTGGAGTTAGAAGCTTATGACAGAATATTGTCGATTGAGCATAAAGCGGAAATTTGATCAGAATCGAATTAAACTGAATGATTAAACCGGAAGAAAATTTTTTACCCTATCACCGAATTTGGGAATTGTCTTCTGCCTGATTCTGCCGAGTCCATGCTAATGATACTCTTGTTGCGGGCAATTTCAGATCTTTTGTACGTTTCTCTTAGGATGGCCTGGCGACTATGATCTTTTGATCGCTTTTGGATGGGGATGGATGCTTTAAAATCGTTTCTAAGATATCTTGTTAAAATCCTTAACCAAAGATTGAAGCTGTTCCGATAGAGATAAAAGCTCATCAGCTGTCGATGCTGTTTCTCTGGCGATT
>JAKSDL010000322.1 GCA_022360105.1 Pseudomonadota bacterium | reverse complement strand
CGACTGTGTTGTTGAAGCGGGTCAACATCCAGAAGGTGCTGTTGAACATTATTGTAAACAAACCTGTTAGCTGCGGGATGTCAGTCAGAACATAGTTTCCCAGGGAATTCAACAAAGGATCTAACGCCCAGGAAATTAAACTTGACACAACGGCGCCCAATCCGACCATGGTCAGGTTCACGTTTAATATCAACGAGATGATCAGTAGTATGATGACCTGAAGCGGCCAGCCCGGCATTAATCCCATCATAGTGCCAAGAGTCAGTCCCCAGGCAATTTGACCGGGTGTAGCGCCATCCTTGAACACCTTTATAATTTTGTAGATAATATCCAACCAAAACATAAGTCTTCCTTTTTTCCGGGTTGAACAAGCAATAACATATTCAAGACAGTAATTTCTATTATGGTTAACATAGGATATCGCATTATTCAATCAGACCCGGACAATGTGTATAAAGTAGTCGACAAGCTGCATTGAAACTTGTTGTTTGCCAAGAAACAGCCCTCCTAGTACAATTTCCGCAGATACTTTGAAACGACTCAAAAATTGGGAAGATAAAAATGAAGAAAACCAAAGTCTTGTTGACGGTCAAGTGCCGTAATATGCGAAATCCCAAATTCCAAAGATATCGCTTTGATCAAACTCTTGGCTCAGCCAGTTGGATGTTACAGGAAAACATGAAACCTGTGATTCATCAGGATGGATGTGTGACAACAGCATCTGTTTGGGGGCGAATGTTTGCAGCGAGAAAGTCTGAAGAGGAGATTCAAAAGATTACCGATAACCTGCTCAAGCGTGCTTCACACTTCGCTGAAATTGATGACTATTCCGCTTTTCTCGAATTTCAGTCTGTTAACAGTGCAGAGGATGAATTCAAGCTTGCTCCTGTCCTTACCAGTGACGATTGATTTTTATCCGGCACTTTTTCCACTGCGTTGGTCGATGGTTGCTGCTAAAAGCTATTGATTTGCTGCATTAATTCACCTAAGAAGAAAGACATAACTGACTATTTTAAAAGACAGGCAGGTCCGGAATAGTTTCCAAAACAGGTACGGCTGGAGGGATGAATGAAACCAAAAACGATAAAGCAACTATCTGTCTTCATTGAAAACAGAAAAGGCGAACTAGCTGATGCGACATCTATTCTTTTTGAAGAGGCACTTTCCATAAAATCACTTCTTTTGCTGGACTCAAGCGATTTTGGGATACTTCGGTTGATCGTTGAAAAACCGGAAGAAGCGAAGGAAGTGTTTGCTTCTGCAGGTTATACTGTGCGTATAAACGATGTGTTTGCCGTGAAAGTGGAAGAGGGTATTGGCAAGTTTCACAAAGTGGCGAAAGTACTTAGTCAACACGAAATTGATGTTCTTTATACCTATGCCTTTAGAAATGAAAAAGGCGGTGTCTTCGTTTTCAAAGTGGACAACGCGGACATGGAACGAGCCATGGATGCCTTAGAAGAAGAGCATCTGGAGATAGTAGATTCCAGCTTTTTTTATTGAAAGATTCTTACAAATGATTGTTCGGGTTGATGGGCAACGAGTTGCCCATCCTACACAGGTTCAAACTGTGCACGTATACAATCCAAATCGATTTATCGTTCCAAAAGCCCCAAGGTCGTATCCAGAATCTTCTGCGCATCTCTGTTACCCCTGGCTTCCATTTTCCTGACCACTCTTCCCAAAGAGGCTTTCCGCCAATATTCAACCAGCGTCCTCTTTCTTTGCCTTGAAGTGTGTAAGTGTTTATCGAGTGACCTGGCTTTTTTAAAGACGGAATCTTTAGTTGAATCAAACCAGGTTTTACCCCGGAAAACCGATCCTGTTTTTCCCTGGTGATTAATAGGTAAGG
>JAKSDL010000316.1 GCA_022360105.1 Pseudomonadota bacterium | reverse complement strand
GTCCCGGCCTCGCCGTATCAGCTTACCGACCTATCCCTTTGCCGGAGAACGCTGTTGGATCAATTTACAGTTAAACACCAATCAGGGAAAGATTGAAAATTGTCCCGATCTGGTTCCCATAAAAACGCCAACTGAACTTACTGAAATTCAAGATGAAATTCCAATAGAGACACTAAAGAGTATTATTCTGGGATCTAACTTACGGAATCATCTAAAAAGTCGGAAAAAAACCGTAAAAAAACTAAGAAAAAAACTGCAGCGGTTTAAATTGTTGGAAAATACTCTTTATCGATTGCTTTTGGTGCAGCTGCAATCACTTGGGTTGTTTAATCATAACGGATCAATTTCGGATTGGCCACAGCTTGAAAAGCATTCAAGTGAAAGGAATCGTCGATGGTTGGAACAAAGTATCTCTTTGCTAACAGACAATGGGTTTGTTGAAAAAAAGAAAGACGGCACACTTTCAAAGAAAAAAGACTTTGTAAAAAATCGGGTTTGGAAAGGATGGTATAAGGCAAAAAAAGCTTGGATAGAAGACCCGCAATGGGCTGCGTATGTTTTACTCATGGAAAAAATGCTGCTACACCTTCCTGAAATTTTGTCGAACAAAGTCTCAGCCACAGATATCATGTTTCCGGGCGGTTCGATGGAATTGGTTGAGGGGATTTATAAAAATAATCCGATAGCCGATCTATATAACGAATTGTTGGGCCATATTGTTTTTAATCTTGTACACAGCCAACGAAAGCAAAATTCTACATCCGCCATTCGTATTCTTGAAATTGGTGCGGGCACTGGTATGGCGAGCACTATGGTTTTTGACAAGCTTAATCACATGCATGACTATATTCAGGAATATTGTTACACCGACGTCTCACTGGTTTTTCTGCAATATGCGGAAGAGAAATACGGCAAGGCTAATCCATATCTGACATTTAAAGTTGTCAATATAGAATCTCCAATTGTCGATCAGGAAATTGATGTCGGTGGTTATGATGTTGTTATTGCTGCTAATGTACTTCATGCTACTAAAGATATTCGTTGGACCGTCAACAATGCCAAGTCTGCCCTTAAGAAAAACGGATTGCTGTTATTGAACGAGATTAGTGAAAACTCTCTGTTTGCACAATTAACTTTTGGATTGTTAGAAGGATGGTGGCTATTTAACGATTCGGATTTACGTATAGCAGGTTGCCCTGGGCTTTTACCTTCTACGTGGCACAAAATACTAAGTCAGGAGGGTTTCAACTCGATCTTTTTTCCGGCAGAAAAATTTCATGATTTGGGGCAACAGATTGTAGTGGCCACAAGTGATGGGAAGCTAAACTCCAACGTCCTATCATCAACAAATAGTGCCTCTCAACTAGGTAACAACCGTTGTTTATTATCACAGGTTGACCTTAACGAAACCGAATCTTTTCTCCTTCAAACGATATCAGAATTAGTCGGCGTTTCAGAAAATGATCTGGATATCCATGTTGATTTGAAAAAATATGGTCTTGATTCGATCATGATATCAAAAGCCTATATGAGTGTACAAAAAAAATTCGGTAAGGTCCTTTCTCCAAAAGACATGGTTGAATACAAAACCGTCAAACAGCTGGCAGATTTCATCAGCCGACAAACAGAAAATGATTCTCCAACTTGTGAAAAGACAGAAAGCATGCATTCGGAAATTTACCAAGTTTCGTCTGATCGGAAATATGAAATAGTTTCCATTGGAAAAGGCAGGACCATTATCTTTTTAACTGGACTGGCATTCTCATGGAGGATATGGACGCAACAGATCCTACATCTGAAGAATTACTACAAGCTAGTTTTTGTCGGCTTTCCCGGACATGGCAAAAGTAAATCGATAAGTGGTGAATTTACATTTCAGGACTTGTCAGATGATTTGTTTGAAATCATTAATCATCACAAATATGAGTCTCCACATTTAGTCGGCTGGTGCATGGGGGGGAATGTGGCACAGCTTTTTGCAGCCAAACACTCGGATAAACTCAACACACTGATTTTGGTAAGCACTTATTCGGAAGACGGAGGCGAAGAGGCGGACTTTCAGGACGATTATTTTAATTATTTGGCGAATCCAATTCAAGTTCATTCACGAGAATTTAAAAATTGCTTTAAGGCAAATCCTGATATGGAGGAACGAACCAATTCCGCCATACAGCAATTGCAGGAGGGCATGTGTAAGTTAGATGACCATTACATAATCAATTACATCGACAATCTTTCCAAATTCGAATCAACTGACTACCTGAAAGAAATTAATATTCCTGTCCTGATCATCTCAGGGAAATGGGATGCTAAGTTTCCCACATCCAGCTTAAAGCGGCTTCAAGCCAGAATTAATAGTTCTCAACTTTGCGAGTTTGAGAATTCCGGACATTTCCCTTTTATTACCGAGTATAAGCGCTTTGGCGACAAGCTAATAGATTTCTATAGACATTTTGAGAAATGAACCACATCTGTGCTTGTCTAATCATTAAATAAATGGAGGCAAAAATTTATGACTGAAATTGGCATTACCGCGATGGAATACCATTTACCTGAAGAAGAAAAGCTTGTTTCCGAGCTGTTTCAAGAAGAAGAGGTTCCATTAGGATCGTTTTCAAAGATAGTCGATTTCAAAAGAGATATCGGCATTGAAACAGTCAGAACAACAGAAGAAATGCCTTCCGCTCTAAGTCTGAAAGCGGCAAAAAAATTAATGGAAAATGCAAAGGCGGATCCGGAAGATATTGATGTAGTGATCGGATTTACGAGTCTTCCGGAAGATTTCGTTGCACCTACTTGGTCGTCTGCAGGATATGTTCAGGAAAGTCTAGGAATAAAAAGTAGATTTACAACGGCTATTAATACCGGAGGTTGTGCCAGTTATCATCTGGCATTGAAGACGACAATGGCTTTGATGAAAAGTAGCGACAAGATTAACAAAGCCTTACTAGTGGCAGGGGATCGAGCACCCAATTTAAATAAAATTTACTATCCCATTACTATTGCGTGCGATGGAGGCGGGGCCCTGCTTTTGGAAAAAGACCCCCCAAAAGGTCGTATTTTAGGAATTGAGACCTTTTCTCTGGGTCGTCTGCAGGATGTCTGGTATGTTCCGGGTTTACCGGCAGAAAAGCCTGCAGGTGAAGTGTATGAAAAGTCTCTTCATATGCATTGTAACATTGATATGTTTAACAAAGGCGTCATCACAATCAATCTTTTTATGTTTAATAAAGTTATAAATTCAGTTCTTGAAAGCACCGGCTTGCTATTCGACGACATTGATTTTTTTGTTTATCCCTCTTTTTCTACCTGGGATCAAAGCAATTTTATGAAAGCATTTAATATCCCCCCTGAAAAAATCTACTTGAAAAATCTAAAGCGTCTGGGTCATGTCCAAGAATGCGATCTGGTAGTCAATTATGTCGATGCTGTAGCTGATGGAATGATTAAGGATGGAGATAAAGTCATGGTGGTTTCCAATGGCGCCGGATTTGCGTGGTCTGCTGCGGTTATTGAGCACTAACGCATTATTTTGAGTGGCTTGTGGTTAATACCCCGGACATCGTGTTTCCCAGATATTGATGGAAAGCACTTGGCGGCTTACCGCGGCTTGGAGCATTTGAGGTCTGTTTTTCTATTTGTAGGAGCAGAACTTCGACTTTTTTCGAAACGTAGCCAATGTTTACGTGTTGGTTTTTTTAAATATTCAAGGCAAACATTAAAAGAGGTAACTATGTCTACAGAAGTCAAAATTAAAGAATTTATTTTAACCAAGCTGATTACTGCACAAGAAGATCGGCACATTGAAAACACCGACAGCCT
>JAKSDL010000718.1 GCA_022360105.1 Pseudomonadota bacterium | reverse complement strand
TAGATCATGATAAGCGACAAGGGTACCGGGGACCAATCAAAAACCTTTTACAGGAGGTTGACGGAGAATTAAGTCTTTATATTTACGATGCAGAACGTGGCTGGGATTTTAAAAAATTTGACAACCTGGATGAAGACAGCAAATCACTGGCCAAGGAACTGTATTCTTCAAAGATCGAAGCAACCGTTGAAAGCAACAATTTCATCATTGGCGGCAAGGTACGGGGAGTCGTTACCAAGGTAGAAAAATCAAACACCCAGGTTAATCTTGGGAAATTCCAGGGGAATTTATTGTTGTCTTCCATGCGCTGGGCCCGGCCTGTCAATTATAACGTTGTCTATACAAAGGAGCGACTGAAAGACTTTAATGATATCTTGAAGATCGGTGATGTTGTAGAGCTTGAAATTCTGGATTATGATCATAATGCCAAGGAGTTTTCACTGGTACTGACCCAAGACCCCATTGCCAATGGCGGAATGCTGGTGATGGACCCCAAAAGTGGCGAAGTTCTGGCAATCGTCGGAGGGTATGATTTCAGAGAAAGTGAATTTAATCGGGCCATACAAGGAAAACGTCAAACAGGATCTGCTATTAAACCCATAGTTTATTCGGCCGCCTTGGATAACTCTTTTACCACATCCAGTATGTTGGATGATACACCACTGGTAGAAGGTGAATATAGCCCGGGTAATTATTCCAAAAAATTCTTAGGCAAGCTCACATTACGAGATAGCCTTATGAAAAGCAAAAATATTCCCACCGTTCGTATGGCAAAAGAGTTGGGTCTGGAAAAATTCATAGAACGAGCACATGATCTAGGAATTACTACAGAATTCAATCCGGATGAGCTAGGCGTTGTGATCGGACAGACTTCAATTACTCTCAAAGAGATGACGGTTGCATTTAGCGCTTTTGCAAATGGGGGAACTCTGGTTGAACCGGTATTTATTTCCAGGATCGAAGATAGAGATGGAAACATAATTGAAAAACAGGAATACCAAGTCCCCAATCAAGTAATCAGCGAAGAAACTGCCTTTTTAATAACCAGTATACTGCAAGATGTGGTCAAAAGAGGTTCAGGAGCTAGAGCCAGGGCTATTAATCGACCTTCTGCAGGAAAAACCGGTACGACAAATAATTTTGTCGACGCCTGGTACATCGGGTATATCCCACAACTTATTGCAGGCGTTTATGTAGGATTCGATAAGAACCAGCAAACCCTTGGCGATATCGAAACCGGTTCCAGGGCAGCTGCCCCGATCTGGGTTGATTTCATGAAAGAGATTACAGCTCCATTGCCGATATTGCCTTTTGAGCAACCCAACAGGATCAATATGGTCAAAATCAATCCCGAATCCGGTGACAAAGCCTGTGAAACCAGCGAGACAAGCAGATTTGAGTATTACAAAGCCGGGACTGAACCAACCCAATGCCATCGAATTATTGCCACTCCGACACCGAAAGAGATCGACAGTCTGGATGATCTAAATAGAGTCCCCCGTCAGGGAGATGATCAGGAATTGATAGAAGAGTTATAACTCCTCACATTGGTTGCACATCATCAACTTGCCACAACGCCCCAATTCGCATCGGGTCATTCTTCCTCCCAAAGCGTATACGACTCGTTCCAAGTGGGATGTTCGCGAGCCTTTCACACCAATCACAGCATCTTTATTTGCCAGATTATTTGTTTTTTCTATTAATGAAATAATAGAATCGGTATACACAACATTCAGGTTTGGATGTCGGTTTTGAATTTTTGGTAATAATATTTTACCTGTGTCCCCACTTAATAAAAGGTCTGTTAAATTACTCGGAATATTTTCCACAATGTAACCTGCGGTCTCTTTCAAATCTTCATCCAATTCAGCCAGATTTCCAACCACTCCTATGGTCTGTTTCATATTCAATGAGCAGATGGTATTCAACATGGCCACAACCGATTCCGGATTGGCATTATAGGTATCATCCAAAATCAATACGCCGTTTTTTCCTTTTAAAAATGTAGACCTGCCCTTTTCCTGGGGAAGAACCGAGAGACCAGGCTCTACCTGCTGCCAATCCAGTCCCAGGTAATAGCAGACTGCTATGATTCCGGAGATCAAATCTCCCACATAATCACCTAACCTGGGTACAGACACGGTGTTTTTACCATATGGCGATTCCAAGCCAAGTGTTTGAGTCATTTGCATGGGATCAATGTCAGTCCGGTTCCAGGAAAACTCAGAGGAACCCTTTCCGAAAAAATGTTTCTCACCTTTAACCTGTGCCTGTACCAACCTTTCATCAAATGCCGGGAGTAAAGAGATAGCATCGGGTTTTAAGTGGCTGAATAGCTCCAGCTTAGCCTGGTATATGTTTTCCCGGCTTCCGATCATACCCAAGTGAGCATGCCCGACATTAAGCAATAGTGCTATATCCGCAGGAGCAATCGCTGTAAGCTTTTCTATTTCGCCTATTCCCGATGTCCCCATTTCAAGCACCAATAAATTATGATCCTCCTTTAAATTCAGTATTGTAATCGGGCAGCCAATGTGATTGTTAAAACTTCCAATATTAGTCAAAAGATTTCGATGGTCGCTCAGTATGTGTTGTAACCATGATTTGGTGGTTGTTTTTCCGGAAGAACCGGTGATATTTACTGTTTTACCGCAAAATCCCTTCATCAGCTCTTTTGCTAACAAATGAAGGGCGCGTAAAGAATCCTTAACCTTTAAAATCGGTTTATCCGATATCGTGGGTACCTCTTTTTCAACAATAATCAGCTTGATGTCAGATTCGGCTAATTGATGGATATGTTTGTGACCATCGCTGTTTTCACCCTGCCAGGTGAAAAAGATATCGGCTTCTCCCAGCGCCCTGGTATCAAATGCTCCCCCGCGTAAGATCAAATCAGGATTGTTTGGTTTGGTAATCCACTGCCCTTGGGTAATATCTTTAATTTTGTTGAATGTTAGTAGTTTGTTCATAATGGCTTTAATTGGCTCATGAAAACACCGTTATTAATCGACTGTTGTTTTGGTATTGTTGGACAAAAAGTAAAAAATATCCAGCTGTTCATTCCCTGTAGCTGCTTCAGTATCTTTTTCAAAATTGGACATGGATAAACCCAGCAATCGGATTCGTTTGTTGGGAAACTCTCGCAGAGCCACTTCCTTCAGCTTCTTGTGGGCTAACTGTGAAATAGCATCATCCGATAATTCGCGATGATTTAAGGTAACACTCCGGGTAATCTGTTGAAAATCAAAGAATTTAACTTTTAAACTAAACGTTCTTCCACGCTGTTTCTTTTTCTGAAGCCTTTTGAACAGACCTTTGATGAGCCTGTCCAATTCCTTTTTAAGTGATTCGCCGTATTGGTAATCTTCCCTGAAGGTATTTTCAATTCCAATTGATTTTCTCTCTCGATGGGTGATGACAGGCCTGTTATCGACTCCGCGGATAATCTGATAAAGATACCGACCAAATTTTCCAAAATGTTCTACCAGGTACTGCTCGCTTTTTTCCAAAAGCTGGTACCCTTTTTCAATCCCAAGTAATTGAAGTTTTGAATGGGTGACCTTGCCAACACCAGGTAGCTTTTTTACTGCCAGCTTCGCCAGAAATTCCGAAGCATTTCCCGGGGTAATAACAAACAATCCGTCCGGTTTTTTTTCGTCCGAGGCGATTTTGGCAAGGAATTTATTGTAGGATACACCTGCCGAACTGGTAAGTCCGGTCTCTGAAAATATGTCTTTTTTAATTCGTTCCGCTACCCAGGTCGCGGAGGGACTGCCAATATGATTCTCGGTCACATCCAGCCAGGCTTCATCTAAAGAAAGCGGTTCTACCAGATCTGTGTATTTACGGAAAATAGTTTGAATTTGACCCGATACCTCCTGATATCTAGCGAATCTTGGCGGCACAAACACGGCCTGGGGGCAAAGCCTTTGTGCACGGGAGCAAGGCATAGCTGAATGAATGCCAAATTCTCGAGCTTTATAATTGGCCGCAGAAACCACGCCTCGACTATTTGGGCTACCTCCCACAACGACAGGCGATTCCTTTAAGTCTGGATTGTCTTTTATTTCAACAGAAGCATAAAAGGCATCCATATCCAAATGTATGATTTTTCTGACAGAAGAATCCGACATGGTTCAGTACCAGACCTCATATAGATTTCCATATACTTGATTAAAATCTTTAATACTGGATTACAGCCCCCTGCTATTCTGCAAGAATAGAATTTGATTGTAAACCTGGCTTGTATTAATGTCCCTGTATATTACCAGTCAAAGATTGATCAGTTTCGTAATTCCCTAAAACAAGCGAACCAATGACGGCGATAACGTGAAAATAATGTTGAACATCAATCAACACATGTCTGAATGAAGGAACTGTCTAGACAAGATTCTGCTGATAAGGAGATAATATTTTTCCGTTTTTGCTGCATGAAGCTAAGATAATTCACTCAAATCCGCGGTTTCCATCACGATTAATGATTGAGTTCGCATTGTAAAAGCCGTGTTAATCCAGCAAACGAGATTTTCCCTTAAATATCAGCAGATATTCTAAATACCAAGATCAATCTCTTGTAGTAAGTAAGAATCAAAAAGGTCGTTATGAAGAAAACAATGTACGAAAAAATATGGGATGCTCACCTTGTTCATCAACAGGAAGGAGAAACCCCACTGCTATATATTGACCGTCACTTGGTCCATGAAGTGACAAGCCCCCAGGCATTCAGCGGTTTAAAGTTAAAATCAAGACCCGTTCGCAGACCTCAAAGTGTTCTTGCTACAATGGATCATTGTGTTCCAACTAAAGACAGGGATAAACCCGTCGAAGATTTAGTAGCCAAAAAGCAGATGGAAACCCTCGCTGCCAATTGCGATGAGCACGGTATAACGCTCTATGACATGGAGCACGAAAATAATGGAATCATTCATGTCATTGCACCTGAGCAGGGATTTATTCAACCGGGAATGACAGTTGTATGTGGAGATAGTCATACTGCCACCCACGGGGCTTTTGGTGCCCTGGCTTTTGGAATTGGAACCTCGGAAGTAGAGCATGTTTTAGCAACACAGACTATTCAGCAAACCAAGGCTAAAACGATGTTGATTCTGGTAGAAGGTGAGCTTCCTGATGAATCAACCGCCAAAGATATAGCCCTGGCTATCATTGGAAAAATCGGTACAGCCGGGGGAACAGGATTCATGCTTGAATTTGCAGGTAGCGCAATCAAAGACCTGACCATGGAAGGTAGAATGACGCTTTGTAATATGGCGATCGAAGCAGGAGCAAGAGGAGGAATGGTTGCGCCGGATCAAACCACTTTCGACTATCTGAAAGATCGATACTATTCACCCAAAAGTGAAAACTGGTCCGAAGCTGAAGCATACTGGAAATCCCTGGCCAGTGATGATGGAGCTGAATTTGATGAGGTTGTAAAACTGGATGCCAAGGATATTGTTCCACAAGTGACCTGGGGTACATCTCCCGGTCAAGTAACTGCCGTAGATCAAAGTGTTCCGGCGCCTGAGGACTTTTCCGACCCCAACGAGCAAAAGGCTTGTCGCAGTGCTTTAGATTACATGGGGTTAAATGGTGGAACAAGAATCAAAGATATCACCATAGATTACGTCTTTATCGGATCTTGTACCAATTCCAGAATTGAAGACTTAAGACTGGCCGCAAAATATGCTCAAGGTAAAAAGGTGAACTCAAACGTGACAGCAATCGTTGTGCCCGGTTCTTATCCGGTTAAAAAACAGGCCGAAGAAGAAGGCTTGCACACTGTTTTCACTGAAGCGGGTTTTGAGTGGAGAGAACCCGGATGTTCCATGTGCCTGGCAATGAACAATGACAGATTGGAAGCTGGAAAACGCAGCGCCTCAACATCTAATCGAAATTTTGAAGGGCGACAGGGAAAAGGTGCCAGAACCCATCTTGTTTCTCCGGCAATGGCAGCAGCAGCAGCCATTGAGGGCAAATTTGTAGACATTAGAAGTTGGAATTAGTCAATAATTACAAACATTCAAACCTAAACTCAAGCAAACAACAGAATCATGGAACCTTTTGTTAAACACACCGGTAAAACAGCGCTTTTAAACAGAAAAAACGTAGATACCGACCAGATTATTCCTAAACAATTCCTGACTAAGATTGAGAAAACCGGATTTGGCAAGCATCTCTTTCAGGATTGGAGATATCTTCCTGATGGAACCGACAATCCTCAATTTGAGTTAAACGAAAAGAGATTTAAACATGCCACCATTTTGGTGACAGGAGACAATTTTGGTTGCGGTTCTTCCAGGGAACATGCACCTTGGGCACTTTTAGACTATGGTTTTCGGGCTATTATCTCCACCAGTTTTGCCGATATTTTTTACAACAATTGTTTTAAAAATGGAATTTTGCTGATCAAGGTATCTCCGGACAAACTCTCTAAATTAATGGCTGAACTGGAAAATGGTGACGGAGTCGAATTTGTTATTGATTTGGAAAAGCAACTCGTTTCTACTCCCGGTGGAATATCCATCCAATTTGATCTTGATGAATTCAAAAAAGAGAATTTGTTAAAAGGAATGGATCAAATTTCCTGGTCACTACAGCATCTGCCTAAAATAGAATCATTTGAACAGAATCAAAAACAATCCCGGCCCTGGCTTTGGGACTAATAGGAACGGCTTGTTTTAACTCAGTTTTTTCATAACCTGCTTAATAAACATCAATGAAACCGGGAACTTATAGCGTAAATATTCTTGATACAACCCTGAGAGACGGAGAACAAACACAAGGAGTATCATTTTCTCCGGCCGAAAAAACCAACATCGCCAAAGCTTTGCTGCAGCATTTGCGGGTAAACAGGATTGAAATCGCTTCTGCTTGCGCTTCAGAAAAAGATAAGGAAGCCGTTCAGAATATTACGACCTGGTCCAGGGAAAAAGGGTTTATCGATCAAGTTGAAATCCTCGGATTCATTGACCACAAAAAGAGTGTTGACTGGATTATCGAATCCGGAGGCAAAGTAATCAATTTTCTGGCTAAAGGCAGTGAAAAGCATTGTAAACTGCAATTGGGTAAAACTCTTAAGCAACATCTCGCTGATATTAAGAAATCGGTGAACTATGCGCTGAAAAACGACCTCAAAGTCAATATTTACCTGGAAGCTTGGTCCAACGGTTATGTTGAGAATCCGGAATTTATATTTGAATTCATGGATGCCCTCAAAGCAACCAAAATTGATCACTATATGTTGGGAGACACCTTGGGAATTATGTCCCCCAACCAGGTTTATGACAGCCTTTCCGACATGATCAAACGGTATCCTACCGTAAATTTCGACTTTCATCCTCACAATGATTACGGTCTAGCGACGGCAAATGCGATCATGGCAGTCAGGGCCGGTGTCAGGTCATTGCATTGCACCATCAACTGTCTGGGTGAAAGAGCAGGCAATGCTTCTCTGGCCGAAGTCGTCGTTAATCTCAAAGACAGGATGGGTGTTGATTTAACTGTGGACGAGTCTCATTTAATGCGCCTGAGCAACATGGTTTCTTCATTCTCCGGAAAGCGGGTATCTGAAAATACTCCTATTGTCGGGGAAGATGTTTTCACCCAGACAGCAGGAATTCATGCCGATGGAGATAAAAAAGGCAGCCTTTATCGAAGCATGCTGAAAGCCGAACGATTCAAGCGCAAACACAGCTATGCCTTGGGGAAACTAAGTGGAAAAGCTTCTTTGGATAAAAAACTGGAAGAGTTGGGGTTGCACCTTTCTCCCGTCAACAGGGATAAGGTTCTACGCAGGGTAATTGAATTAGGGGAATCTAAAAAATCGATTACCACGGAAGATCTGCCCATTATTATTGCGGATGTACTGGAAACAGAAGATTATAATTATTTACAGCTTCACAGTTGCACGGTTACCAGCGGATTAAACCTTGAATCCACAGCCAGTATCCACATCCAAATCGGGGATGAGAAGTATACTTCCTCCGGTGGGGGCAATGGTGGTTACCACGCTTTCATGGTAGCTGTTAAAAAAGTCCTGGATAAACGAAAGATATCCTTTCCTAAATTGATCGATTATGAAACAAAGATTCCACGGGGAGGTAAAACCAGCGCCCTGGTAGATTGTATTATAACCTGGAACGATGGCGAAAAAAGCTTTAAAACCAGGGGTGTTCATTCTGATCAGGTAGTTGCAGCAGTGGAAGCTACAATGAAGATGTTGAATCTCCATCTCCACGGAAAAAACTTCTAACCCTCTTTTCAACAGACTTGTTTGCTCTTCCAAAAACTTCCTTGTAACTTAGCCGCTAATTACGTTAAATTAAGAAAGATACCAAAGAAAAATTTGAAAGGTTAACTCATAAAGAAAAGCAAACCTATCCATGTCTGAAACAAAAACCTCAAGAGTAAAGACCCAAAACCTGAAACCGGGAATGACCATCATAGCCTATTCCGGGTTTCATCCAAAATATCATTCCCTCAACGAAAAAAGCTGTAGGTTTCTCCAACACAACTTTAAGAAGTCCAAAGCATCGGTAATCCGAAACCATGAAAAACGCGAAATCCCGGTTGAACTGCTCAAGCCTGCCGACAGATTACTGAGACTATACGCTTTCCCTCCCGAATTGAAAAAGCTGTTAACTGTCAATGAAAAACTGATCAATGCCCTCAAAGCTCGTGGTTTTATGGAGTTTGATGTCACTCATGAAGCCTTGGAAAAAGATGAGCAAAAGGAACTTCAAGATGCTATTAGCCTGGTGAAACAAGCATCCATGAGCACAAAGGAAAAGGAAGAGCATTATAAAAAAGCCAAGGAAAAAGCGGAAAAGTTTGTCTACGAATTAAAAGCAAATATCACGACACGCAGCAATACTTCCAAGGCAATCGAAAACATCATGGATGATGCAAGGAAAGGCAAGGTTAGTTACTCAGGGATCAACGAGTATGTGGATGAGATCACCAGAAACTCATCAGCTGAAGCCATATCTGCTATCGTCAGTCTAAAACAGAGCGATCAAACCTATGATCACTGCGTGGACGTTGGAGTGATATTTCAATCCTCTTATTTCAAGATCATTGAAAAATTCAGAAAAAAGGGTATTTTCGAAACTCAAAACAAAGCCTTGCTGGCTGCCTTTCTGCACGATTTTGGAAAGTCCAAGATTCCTAAGGATATCTTAGATAGTACTGTCCGTTTTGAAAGAGAAAGCGAAGAGATGAAATTAATGGAGTCCCACCCGGAGTTCGGTGCGGAAATATTATCAGGGATGGATATGCCAGATAGTATCATCAACATGGCTCACTATCATCATATAAAGCAGGACACCACCATGAATTCCTGCTACCCCAAAGGGGTAGATTATGGGAAAGTAACTTATGAGAGCCGCTTGCTGTCTATTATTGATGCATACCAAGCCTTGGTCGGCAGAAGAAAATACAAAAAATCATGGAATCCTCCGGCAGCCATCAGATATATTGACGCTTTAGCCGGCGTGGAATTTGATATGGAAGCCTGGGAAAATTTCCTGAACGTTGTGGGGTTATTCCCAAAAGGTTCACTTGTCGAACTAAATGATCGCTCCATCGGATTTGTGATGAGTACTCCACGGCAGGACCTGAAGCGACCTCAAGTGGCTATTGTCAGAAATCCTGCTGGTGAGGATCTGACTCACCATTCCCTGATTGATCTCGAAATTGAACAGGATATGTCTATCATAAACGACCTGGATATTGAAGAAACCTTTGGGCAAGATGCCTTGAACGTATTTTCGAACATCCGGATTGTATAATAAATCCGGCAATTAGCCGGATTCAATTAAGACTTTAATTCTTCAACAATCAGATCTCCAAAATCATCTGTGCTGATGATTTTCTTATCATCTCCGGCCCCGGAAAGATCAGGCGTCGTAAAACCTTTAGCAAATACGCTTTGCATGGCAGCCCATACATTTCCGGATTCTTGAGCCAGACCCATTTCCATATCGAGCATCATCGCCACTGAACCCACCATGGCATACGGATTCGCTATGTTTTTTCCGGCTATGTCCGGCGCAGACCCGTGAGACGGTTCGAAATATGATTTTTCATCACCAATGCAGGCAGAGGGCATCAAACCCAGCGATCCCAGAATTCCCCCTCCCTGGTCGCTCAGAATATCTCCAAACATATTTTCCATCACCATAACATCGAATTGCGAAGGGTTCAGACAAAGAGCTGTGGATGCTGCATCAACTAGTACATGCTGGATTTGAACCTGTGGGTAATCGGAAGACATTTCTGCAAGGATTTCATTCCATAAAATACTGGACATCAATACATTGCTTTTATGGATGTTATGAAGCACTTTTTTTCTTCTCATGGCTGTCTCAAATGCAACCTTCAAGATCTTTTTAATCTGGTCTTCATCGTATTCCAGGGCTTCCTTGACCCATCGTTTGCCATCATCGGAAGTTCCACGCTCTTTTTCTCCAAAATATAGCCCGCCGACCAACTCCCGGATCATCATAATCTCTATGCCATCTCCAATGACCTCCGCTTTCAAGGGTGAGAAATGAGATAACCCGATAGGAAGAGATACAGGTCGGAAATTCGCATAGGTATTGTATCGTTTTCTCAACGGCAGCAACGCACCACGTTCAGGTCTTTCCTCAACAGGGATTTTTAATGTCTCTTCGTGGCTGAGACCGATGGTACCTTTTAATATAGTGTCAGCATTGTCGCAGATATCAAGGGTTTCCTGTGGTAATGATTTTCCTTTTTCAAAATACGCACAGGCTCCAAAACTCGCCGGCATTAATTTAAACTCAACGTCGTTTCTCTCTTCAACGACCTTAAGCACCTTTAAGGCCTGTTTCATGATTTCCGGGCCAATTCCGTCACCCGCTAATACCGCTATCTTGTATTGCTTCATTTCTTTATCCGTATATTGATGCTAATTTTTATTTCACCTGCCAAATACGACAATCAGCCACATTTCGATCAAACTGCCGGGGTCTTTTAGATAGAAAAAATTATTTCACAGCGATTCACAGCCGACAAGTCATGACTCTCTCATGTCTTTGATCTACACGACTCTTTCTATTCTTATTTTTTTCCTTTGATCAACAAACTGACAGGCAGATTCCAACGAGTGATTTATGATAAGTTCTTCCGGAAAGGCAGATTGGCGCAACAATGGCTGAATACATTCATCAGAACCCAGTTCATTGGTGACATGCGCATCTGAGGCAAGGGAAATCCTGCAATCAAAGCGTTTTGCAAGTTCCAGCATTTTTAAAATGGTTGATTCTTCTGCCTTTTTTAATCTGAGCGATGAGTTGTTCAATTCCAGGGCAACACCTTTTTCAGCTGCGCAACGGACAATAAGCTCCTGATCCAACACAAAAGATTTATGAAAAGGATGTCCAATGATATCTGCACCTGCGCTCATGGCCAATATCATTCTTTCGGCAATGCTTTCTTGATCCTGCAACTCAAATATATATGGCAAGGGGTGTACAGAGGCAATCACAATGTCAAAATCTGATACAAGGTTTTTAGGCAAATCAATTATTTCATCCCCCAATCCGAAAATGTTGCATTCTATTCCTTTAAACAGCTTTGTTTTGACACTTTTGGGGGCTTCATAGCGAGACAAAAATACCTTAAAATAGTGCGAATCAGGACCGTTGATTCGATCAGACCAACGATAAGATTTGCCTTGATTTCGAGCAATCTGGATGGCGTTATCTGTTCCCGGGCCGTGATCGGTTATGGCAATACCTGACATACCAAGTTGATCCGCCTTATGTAAAATTTCTTCAATGGAGTTAAGAGCGTGATGAGATGCGAGTGAGTGCGTATGGAGATCTACTTTGAGCATGTTTAATCCGTGAGTTTAACCGCGATGCTGTATTATCCGCACAGTGATATGAACAATAATAACGAAAATAGATATGTGAAAAGGGTCGAGGGCGAGTTATTTTTTTTCCTCTGCTTCCATTGCCCTGATAATTTTTTTCTTGGTTTTTTTAAAATCGTCTAAGCCTCTGCGGTCTTTGTCCAGGGCTCTTTCAATGGCTTTTAATGCGCGATTGTAATCCTTTTTTTGAAAATAGGCCTCGGCCAGGGTATCCAGGTTGGCAGAAGAAGGTCTGATTTCAACCGCTTTCAAAGCAAGCTTCAGGGCATCATCCAGCTTTTGCATCTTTTCTTCGGTTGCATTTAAATACATCCAAGCCAGGTTATTCAGGGCGACATTGTCTTTAGGATTTTTTTTGAGGATTTGTTTGTACACTCTTTCCGAATCGGAAAACTTTTTAGCCAAATCATAATTTAAAGCCAGCCTTAGCTGGACCCACATGAATTCTCCGTTTTTCTCCAACCGCAAAAAGCGGTTTAACAAATTCACTGCTTCCTTGTACTCCTTCAATTGCTGTAAAACATAGGATAACTTTACGATCATCCAAGGGTTGTCCGCGGATTTTTCCAACCCTTTCTCAAAAGCCATTCTGGCTCTTTCATAGTCATTTTTTCGAATTGAATCGATTCCCAGGTAATAATAATGCCAGGGAGCCTTCACCTTAGAGGATGCAATTTTAGACAAGTCCAGCTCATCTTTTTTTCCTCTTTTCATATGTTGTAGAAAATAACTCAAATAAGAAACATGAGGGCTGTTTGTTTTTTTGAGTCTGGCTAGTCCTTTTTCTGCCCTGGAGAATTCTTTATGAATTATCTGCTCGTAAACCCTGTATTCGCTGCTGTGTTTGGCAAATTGCCAGTATTGAATTGCCTTGTTGGTTAAGTAAAGATTCAATTCAATTGTGCTAATTTCAAAGTCATCCGAATCCAGTGACTTTTTAATGTTTTTCAACGCCTGGTTTTTATCCAAATGAACCTGAACATATGCAAGCTGGGTGAGAAGATGGGCTCCGTCCGGCTCTTTCCTCAAAGCATCTTTAAATGCCTTTTCCGCTTTATTGTATTTTTTCAAGCCTTCAAGAATTCTTCCTTCAATTTCTTTCAACCAGTTTGCATCCGGCCTTAACACTATTGACTGGCGAACAGATATATATGCCTCCTCAAGCCTGTCTATTTCAAGCTCAATCAATGCTTTTTTTGCAAAAGCCCAGTAATCTTTCGGCATTATTTCCAACAACTCATTGATTTCATCCAAGGCATTGTTCCACTCTCCCAGTTCATCCAGGGTTTCAATATAATAGGCCCTGATCCAGGTGGATTTCGGATCGATTTTAATCGCCTTTTCCAACGCTGCCAGCGATTGGTCATATCTTTTATTGATACGATACAGATTACCCAGTTTTCCAAGAATGAAAGAGTTATCGTCGTCATTTTTTAAAGCTTCTTCATAAGCAATGGTTGTCTCTTTGGTTTTGCCTCTTTTTTCAAGCAAATTCGCATATTCCAGGATCAAAGTCTGGTTTTTTTCATTGATTTCCAACCCTTCAAGAATGATCCGTTCTGCTTCAAAAGTATCGTTTTGTCGATTGTAAATTCTGGCCAGGGTTTCATATACGAAGGGGTCACGAGTTTTGTTTTCCCTTGCTTTCTCAAGATAGTCCAATGCCGGATTAGCCTTACCGGTTTGCAGATAAATTTTTGCAACTTGTATCATTGCCCAGGAAGAGTCTGGTTTTCTGCTCAATCCTGCTTTGAAAAACCTTATTGCTTCTTCCCAATTTCGCTGTCCTGCCAAAATGGTCGCAATCTGAAACATCAGCAGATGTTCATTTGGGTTTTTCTTTAGAGATGCAACTAAAATTTCAATTGCCTCTTTCAGGTTTCCTTGTTCAACCAGTAGAGAAGACATTCTCAAACTGATCCATGGATTTGAGGGGAACAGATCATAGACAAGGCGAATATGTTTTTGAAGTTCGTCTCTTTGCTTCAGGTAAATCAGAATTTCAACGTAAAGCTTGTGATACTTTATCGATTCCGGAGCCAGCTGGGTTGCTTTATAACAGGAAGCCTTTGCATTTCCTACTTGTGCCAGCTTTAATTCCAATTCCGCTTTTTTAAACCAAAGGCTATCTGAATTGGGATCGATTTCGAGAGCCTGATTTGTGAACTCTATGGCCTTGCCAATTCTCCCTTTTTCCCCTTCGATTTTCGCCAGTACAGAAAGTATTTCAACGGGCCTGTGATTTTCCAAATAAACCCTGTAAAAATCCTCTCGGGCCGATTCAAAATACCCTTTGTTGAACAAAAACTGTGCTCTGGCAGACACCATCCCGATATTTTCAGGCTGTTGTTCAATTTGTGAAGACAGATAATCCAGCGCAGCCTGATTGGTCCGTTGCCGGCTAATGATAGAAGCTTTGAGTAGGTGAAGCCTTGGAACTTCATAATGCTTCTCCAGCAGAATATTCAATCGTTTGGATGCTTCAGCAAAATCCTGTCTACCAACCAGGTCATTTATCTGAATCAATTCTTTGGTGGTTTGTGGATCAAATCTCTTTTCTTTTGCATTATCTGCTGCAAATAAATCGAGTGATAACCCAAACAGCCACAGACAGCATATAGAAAGGAACAGGGTTTTAACGGGGGAAAGACCAATTCGATAGCTTCTATTTTGGTCCTTAAACGCACGGAGTGGATGGTACATTTTCTTTATGTAAAGGCTGTTGGCAACTTTTTCCAGTTTGATTGTAGATAGTTCAACAATATCATGGAATCCCAAGTTTATCTATAGCAGCCGGAAAGATATAAAACCGGTCAGGTCGGCCAAAAATCGAATGATTTTTTGAAATGTTCCGGGTTTCCAGTGGAGAGATATTAAATAAACGTGCCGTAACGGACACTGAAGTCAACTATCATACCGGATCTATTGCGAACAATTTGAGCTTCTTTTATCCAGAGCAGCTCATTGGAAGGGTGTAATTCTTTGATATCGATACTTAAAGCCTCATTTTGAATCTGGATCTTTACTAACGGATTTTTAAATCCAAGCAAACAAAGGTTCTTGATCGAACGATCCATCAGGACACTTTGGGCAGTGTCATAATCGTCAAATACTTCGACCTGCTGAAACTTCTGTTGGAACCCCTGAACAAAATGGTAACGATTAAAAAAATAAGAACCATCTTTATAACTTACCGCCTGCCATTCCGTATGCAGGTTGTTAGCAGGAGTAATAGAGACCACACCTGACGTTTTATAATTTTCTGGAATGCTGTTTCTGGCATTGTTGCGAATAACTCCCGCAGCCAACAGGAAAACCAACAATACAGAAAGTGAAATCTGACCTATAGTCCTGGAAGAAATTTCCGACCATCTTTTGGATACCAGCAATAGCATCGCTACAGTTGTTGGGATTAAATAACCGGAATTCACCCAGTCCAAATGGAGGCTATACTCTGACATGGGGGACCAGAAAGTTAAATGCTCGGTTCCAAGAAACGAAAACAGCATGTAGCAGACTAATCCCAACAAGGGAAACAGGAACTTTAAGGAAGACAATAAATTCCTGCTATACACCCATACAAGCAGGGAAACTATACTCCAAAACATCACCTGATAAGGGATACTGTGGAAAATTAAATTTCCTGAGTAAAACCAAAGATCCCCTATCACAAAGCGGAGAATATAGTCCCCTGTTGGAAGAAATATTCCCAGGTATATCAGTCTTCTAATGGCTTTTGAAACGAATAAGCGGTGTCTGGTCAGTTTGAAGAGGTGAAAGACAGTTAAAAAACAGATTAATGAATTCATCGGTCTCCAGGCCTATAGTACTTTTTTGGCAGCTGCTACGATTGCTTCCACAGTAATTCCGAATTTTATAAAAAGATCTTTGCCCGGTGCTGAAGCACCAAATCCAGTCATTCCAACAAACTCTCCCCGGGATCCAAGATACCCTTCCCAGCCTCTGCGAATACCGGCTTCAACCACCACTCTTGCAACAACTGATTCAGGAATAACGCTGTTTTGATACTCTTTGGATTGCATTTCGAATAATTCACAACAAGGCATACTGACAACCTGAACCTTTTTGCCTTCACTTTGCAGCACTTCTGCTGCTTCCAGAGCCAGGGATACTTCTGAGCCTGTGGCGATCAACAACAGATCTGCATTCTCTGCTGGCAGCAGTACATAAGCCCCTTTCTCAACTTGATCTGCTTTCCCATATTTCTCCTGATCCAAAACTGGAAGTCCCTGCCTGGTTAGTGAAAGAGCAACCGGTCCATCCTTGTGTTTCAGGGCAAACTGCCATGCGACACTTGTTTCATTAGCATCGGCTGGTCTGAAGGAGATCAGGCCAGGCATTGCTCGCAAATAAGATGTTTGCTCAACGGGTTGATGAGTCGGACCGTCTTCTCCCAAACCAATACTGTCATGAGTAAAAACAAACAGGCTCTTGTAACCGGAAAGGGCTGCCACCCGAATGGCTGGAAGCATATAATCGGAAAAACAGAGAAAAGTCGCCCCGTAGGCTTTCAACATGCCGTTTAAGGAAACACCATTCAGGATCGCTCCCATGGCATGTTCCCTGACACCAAAGTGAAGATAACGCCCATTGGGATTATCTTTTTGAAAAACCGTTGCCGCTGAAAACCGTGTGTTGTTGGAAGGTGTAAGATCGGCAGACCCTCCCAATACAAACGGCAGACTGGGCATCACAGCCTCAAGAAACTTACCGGAGGCAACCCTGGTTGCCAGAGATGAACCTGCTTCAAATTGCGGAATATTGCTTTCCCATCCGACAGGAAGTTTCCCAGCCATGGCAGCTTCCAACTCCTTACCTAATTCGGGAAATTTTGCTTTATAACCAGATACCAGCTTTGACCAGTCAGCTTCAGATTGCTCCGCTTTTGAGATAACAGAACTAAAAAAATCGGATGCTTCTAAAGGAATATAAAAATCTTCTTCAAATGCCCACCCCAACGATTCTTTTGCCAGTTTAACTTCATCCGGTCCCAATGGTGAACCATGAACACCGGAAGTATCCTGTTTGTTCGGGCTACCGAATCCGATTATTGATTTAAATTTAATTATTGTCGGGCGATTATTCTCTGCTTTAGCTTTTTCCAGCGCTTCGTTCAAAGCGTCCAAACTATGACCATCCCCGCCAATTTCCAACACCTTCCAACCATAGGCATCAAAGCGTTTTGCAACGTCTTCCGTAAACGCAATATCTGTTCTTCCGTCAATAGTGATTTCATTATCGTCATAAATCACTATCAGATTGTCCAATCCCAAATGACCAGCCAAAGAACAAGCCTCAGCGGCAATCCCTTCTTGTAAACAACCATCTCCAGACAATACATAGATATTATGATCAATAATCGGAAAATCAGGCTTGTTAAAATAATTAGAGAGATATTTTTCTGCAATCGCCAGACCCACAGCATTGGATATTCCCTGTCCCAAAGGTCCTGTCGTTGCTTCCACGCCTGCTGTGTGACCATATTCCGGATGTCCCGGAGTTTTGCTGTTTAGTTGCCTGAATTGTTTAATCTCATCCAGTGGCAGATCATATCCACACAAGTGCAAAATTGAATACAACAGAGCACTTCCATGACCGGCTGAAAGGATAAATCGATCACGATTTGCCCATTGTGGATTTTTTGGATTAAATCTTAGATGTTCCGTAAACAACTTGAAAACAGCAGGAGCCATCCCCATGGGCAAACCTGGATGACCGGAATTTGCCTTTTGAACAGCGTCGACGGCTAAAAATCGTATGGTATTAATACAAAGCTGATCCAATGGTGAAAGGTCATTAAATGTTTGATTTGATGACATTTTAAGCTCCAGTTTACGGATTAACGGGATAACACTTCAGGCATGGACTAATCCAAATTAACTATTTGATGCCGGATGAGGAATAAGGTAACGAGAACTGACTCTCCAGACGCTCATATAAGTTCTAACTCTAAAGTGTTTGCGGAAATTTTATCAAGGGCTTTTTCTTGATAAGCATGATTCGTTACCAGTTTGCCATTAATAAATATTATAATGTATACTTTAAAATATTTATTATGTATGTATTTGATATTTATTAATTTTCAAAGCCATCTTTGTAAAAGTTTTGTAAATCAATTCACTGTTCTTTGATTCAAGCCGGAATCGATGTATATAGAGTACTTACAAAAGATTTGATCTTAAGATGGTCGTTAAAATAAAATGGGTTGTTTTAACGGCCGGGGCAGTTTTAACACAATGTCGTTTAGTTAAGGAATATTGGCCGGATAGGTGTCATTCTGAACGCAGTGAAGAATCTCTCGGGGGCTTTGACAGATCCTTCGCTACGCTTAGGATGACAGACAATCCCAATTCCCTTAATTAAATGACATTGAGTCTTAACACCGGCCTTTTTTTTGGGGAAAAAAGCGCATGATTCGGTGTTTTTAAATGAATTAGGCATTCAATTTGTAGGTCTAATTCGGAGTTACGTCTTTTCTGTATAAACCAATACACGTTTATTATTGTTACCCAAGACTCAAAATACTAAGTAAATGTAATAAGTTATGAATAAACTAGACAATTACCGATTAAAACTTGGCACCGATGAATATGTTCCCATTATGATTGGAGGCATGGGAGTAAATATATCCACACCGGAAATGGTATTGGAGGGGGCCAGATTAGGGGGGATAGCCCACCTTTCCGACGCGTTGATATGTGCCATTTCAGATAGATATTATAAAACCGATTACGTTCAACAACGATCCAAGAAGTACAAATCACTCAATAAGCAGGATGATAAATCATTCGCCCAATTTGATTTGGAATCTGTCAAAGAATCGACACGATTGTTGGTTGCGAATACCATGGACAAAAAACAGGGTTCGGGCGGGGTATTCATCAACCTCATGGAAAAGCTAACCATGAACAATCCCCGCGAAACCTTGCAGGCAAGGCTTCATGGGGCGTTGGATGGGGGAGTGGATGGTATCTCGCTGGGAGCAGGGCTTCATCTGAGCTCTTTGGATTTGATACAAGATCATCCTCGTTTCCGAGATGTTAAGATTGGTATCATTGTGTCATCTGTTCGTGCCTTGAAACTGTTCCTTAAGAGAACTGTCCGGGTCAAGCGGGCTCCTGACTATGTCGTGGTTGAAGGCCCGTTGGCAGGAGGACACCTGGGATTTGGAATTGACGACTGGCATACCTATGATTTGAAAACAATCATGCAGGAAGTGATTCAGTTTTTGAAGCAACAGGATCTTGATATTCCCGTAATTCCAGCAGGAGGGATTTTTACGGGATCAGATGCCGTTGAATTAATGAATGACGGTGCTTCAGCAGTGCAGGTGGCAACACGATTTACCGTTGCCAAAGAAAGCGGTTTGCCGGATAAAGCCAAGCAGGCTTATTTTGAAGCAAACGAGGAGGATATTGAAGTAAACCTCATTTCACCCACCGGGTACCCGATGAGAATGCTTCGAAAAAGCCCTTGCATCGGAACCGGTATTAAACCTAACTGCGAATCGTTGGGTTACGTATTGGACAGAAATGGTGATTGTTCTTACATTCATGCCTATAATGAAGCCAGGGCTCAAAATCCGGATAGAGTTTCCGTACAGGGAAAAACCTGCCTGTGTACCCAAATGAGGGCTTATAATACCTGGACATGCGGTCAAACCACCTACCGGTTGAAAGATACTACTAACAAACTGATCGACGGAATCTACCAGCAGCCAACCACAGAAGATATTTTTAATGATTATCGTTACAGCATCAATAACAATATCATTCTGCCTACATTGCCCAAAGCCTGCTAAATTAAGTTAAAAGCTGTCATCGGGAGCAGAATTATTCAATATTTTGAACCTGCTCCCGGATTTTTTCTATTTCGCATTTCAGATCCACTCCCACCTGCGTCACCTGAATATGATTAGCCTTTGAACACAGGGTATTTGCTTCTCTATAGAGTTCCTGCAAAATAAAATCCAGTTTGCGTCCCACGGCGTCATTTCCAGCTAGCAATTCACGCATTTGAACCAGGTGCGAATTAAAACGTTCAATTTCTTCTGTAATATCAGCTCGATCCATAAATATCCCAACTTCCTGCAAAATTCTTGGATCATCTTTATCATATGTCACCTGCAACTTTCCCAGGTTATTTGCCAGTCGTTGCCTATACCCCGTTAAAACCTCTTCTTGGAAAGTAGGAACTTTATCAATTAATTCCTGAAGATTATTCACATGTCCCATTATTTCATTATATAACAGCTCGCCTTCACGCTGCCTCATTTTAACAAGTTCACTAATACCTTGCTCCAATGCTTGTCTAAAAAGTCCTTCATATTCTTCAGCATCCTTTTCTTCCTGCTGGTAGGCAAGCAAACCCTTTACTGCCAGTAAATCCGACATACTGACCCGTAGATCCCGTCCGATATCCTTTTCCAGAAGACTGACGATAGATTTTACATTTTCCCAGACTTTGGTATCCACTGATAGTTTTTCTTCGTGAATGACTTCCTCGCCAAGTTGGAAGGTGACATCCACTTTGCCTCGACTTAATTTCTGTTTGAGTTCTTTTTTCAGTGAATCTTCCAAATTCTGAAATTGTTTGGGCAAAAAGACACGCGATTCCAAAAACCGGTGGTTCACAGAACGTACTTCAACATTACACCTGAGTTCCTTATGTGAAACTTCAGTCTTGCAGAATCCTGTCATTGATTTAATCATTGTTGTTTTACCTGGTTATTGATTGCTAACTGCTTGTAAATTCAAAAAAAGACGATTGAGTTATTTTAGCTTTTTAGAAAGTTTGTGATAGGCCTCCTGCACCAGTTTGGTTCTTTTGTCCGCTTCTTCCTTCACCCAGCTAAAATCTGATGAATTGTGACGATCCGGGTGGTATTCCTTCATCTTCTGTCGATATGCTTTTTTGATATCATCCAAGGTAGCATTTTTTTCGACACCCAGTATTGAATAATAATCCGTTTTTTGATGATTGTTGGGTTCTTTGGTGTTTTTGTCAGATTGTTGCTGCCTGGTTTTCTCTTCCCTGGTTTGTTCGGATTTTGGATCAGCTTTTTCGTTGGATTCAAATGAAGACTTTTTTTCACCCTGGCTGCTTAATTTTTCGATTGTTTGTTGAACCTTATCCAGCTCTCCCATGAAGTCATTCAAAAACTTATCACTAAGTTTTGCGCGTTTCTCGATGGTATTCAGCCGCGCTGTAAATTCCATCCAGGTGTTTTTAAATCGTCGATCCGTGTCTTTTGTAGCGGCTTGATTAAGCAGTCTGCGTGTTTCATCCAGTTTATAAACAAATTTGTGTCTCAATTGCTGATCTTCATCTTCTACAGGGGGTTTGATCCCCCCAAAACCAAATATTTTTGCCTTTCTGGTAAACCTTCGGGAACTCCCTGCACCATTTTGTGCAGGCAGATTTTTATAGCGCCAGATTGCATATCCCAACGCCGCAGTTAAGAGTGCCAGAACCAGAATAAAAACGACTTTCAACCAGGTTTTGTCATCCAGCTTTTCTTCAACCTGGTTGAGTTGACCGGACACCAGCTTGCTATCAGGATTCTTTGCAAGGGCATCTTCCAGTAAAATCCTGGCAGATTTGTAGTTACCCTTTTTCATTTGTTCCCTGGCAGCATTTACAATGTTCTGATCATTGATTGCATCAAAAACCTGACGCTTTAACATTCGCGATTTCCCATATTCCGGATCATCAAGCGGTATTTTCTTGATCAATTCCAAAGCAGCCTGGTATTCACCGTGATCAGCCTCAATTTTGGCTAAATCATACAATGTGTTTTTCTTTTTCTTTGGTGGTGGCTGCCAACTAGCAGCAGATCGTCTTTCATCGGGAGCTGGCTCGTCTTTCTTAACACTAAAGGAGTTTACCGAAGAATAGACATTTCCTGAAGATGTGATTGTCATGGGCAAGGTTTCAGGTTCGACCCTCCCTTTTTTTATGTTTGACAATAAATACCGTTGACCGATTATTTCGCCTTTGTTGCGGGATACAACCGACAGGTATTCCTCGGGATTATCTAAAGAAAATCCCAATGCTTTGGCATCTTCAGAGGGCTTTTTTAACGCAAGTTTTTTTTGCACATCCTTTGTCGCAGTGTTCCAGACAATAAGTTGATAATCCGAATCCAGGGATACCAGTTCCTTCTTTCCTATGGATTGGAGCCCTACAATAGTTTTTTTGTGTCCTTTCAGTTCTTCCGGTTGATAACCGTTTTTCGATGATAGCAAAAGAATTCTGTTGCTGTTTTTAAGGTTCACCGCGAGGTCCTCTTTTCCGGTAGCTGTCACAGAGTTAATAACACCTTCTCCCCACGGAACTCTTAGGATTTCTTTTTGCTCGTTCTTAACAGGATTTGATTGATACACATTTCGTTTGGTAGCCCATACTATATCGTCAGTTTCCTTGTTAAAATAGGCTTGAACGATTTCCTGTCCCTTCACCGAAGGTTGCATAAACAAAAGGTTTTTCCGGTTGTCGATCAATCGATACACAAGGAGACGTTTCTTATCGGCGATCAGTAATTTGGTTGGCTCTTTTAATGAAAATCGGGTGGTATGGGCTTGAAAATTGGGGATTTGCCACTGGGTCAGCATTTTCATTTCATCCGTATCATGAACACGCACCCATGTGGTGTTTGAGGAATGGAAAACTTTTACCAGGTACCTGTTATCAGGGCTGAACACAAAATAACTTTGATTACCGGTAACCACCGGTTCTCCGCTATCTGCCATACCAAACTGAACAATAGTACTGATCAAACCTATGACCAGACTGATAAAAACAACTTTTCTCATTGTATTAGCACTTGTCTGTTTTTAAGTAATATACAGGAAATCCTTTTCCTTTAAACAGCGACTCAAACTCAGTTAAAATGTTGGTGTCATTATATTTAGAATTATGGAGGTCTTCCGAATATTCCTTTACATGGAGATAAGGACAATTTTTTACCTGCTCTGCGGCGTAAGTGAAATAGTCCCAATGATCTGTTTTAAAAGTGAAGTTGCCATCATCACTCAGCAGCTTGTAAACGTTCTTTAAAAACTGCTGACTTATTAGGCGATGTTTGTGATGCCTTTTTTTAGGCCATGGATCCGGAAAATTAACGTAAATTTCACTGACTGCTTTTTCCGGCAACCAATCTGCTATATCCTCAGCTCTAGCCTGGACCAGTTTAATATTGTCAATATCTCTCTTTTTAAACTTTACAGCACCTTTAACCAGTCTTTTAAAACGCAATTCAAATCCAACAAAGCGGGCGTCGGGTTTTTGCATTGCATAGTCTCTGAGAAAATTTCCGGCTCCGCATCCCAGGTCCACAATCAGCGGAGCGTCTGTTTTAACAAAATCAAAAAAATCTTTATTTGTTTCCAAGGGTAATGTTTTAATAATGTCCCTGTGCTGCTCCATTTTGGTAACATAGGGATTCAAATCAGGGTCGAACATGGTGATACAACTACTAAGATAAAAAATGACGAAAAAGGATTTCTACCAGGATATTCTTGAATTCAAAAATTCAGACGCCCGAAAAAACGCCGGCTTTAGCCACATCCCAAGCCTAAGATTTTCTGAAGTATCAAAAAATTGCCCGGCTCTCGACAGCAGCAGCATAAATTGCCTTACATTCATTCATACAGATTATCGATGAAATTGCAGGCTTCCTTGATAAATTATTACGTTTATCTCAAATAATGTACACAAGGCTGGTTTTCGGCTTTCAATACAAAGGGTTATTGGGTATTTCTCCTCGTGCACCTAATTTATGAAAACACTATTCACTTAACAATATTGCAAGCTATCAGACCATCACCTGTCATTGGCTTCCAACAGAAAATCCATGCAATTCTCAATCCAGTGATCAGCAAGTCAAAACCGATAAATTCGAATTCCGTATCGATTGACCCCCCTTTTTTTAATTGATCATACGCTTCGATCAACAGGGAGCTTAATCTCAAAATGGTTGTATGATTGTAAAAAAGGTGCTATCAATGGCTGAATAACGGGATACAAGCGATAATTGATTTTTATAATAGCTGCCCGTTTTTTTTTTTGCAGGTTTTTGTAACATCCACCTAATTAAGGGCATGGAAAAGACCAACATTTTAATTGTTGATGATGATCCGGTTAGTCTGACCGTACTGGAAAATATGCTAAAACGGACAGACCTCAATGTGATAAGGGCCACATCCGGCCCGGAAGCGTTAGAGCTATCGGAGAACTTTGAATTTGCTCTCGGATTAATCGATGTCCAAATGCCGGGGATGAATGGATTTGAGGCTGCGGAAAAAATAAGAAAGACCACAAAGAACATCGAACTTCCGGTAATATTTATCTCGGCTGTCAGCAAAGAAAAAGAATTCGTGCTTCAAGGGTATGAATCAGGGGCTGTAGACTATCTAATCAAACCATTCGATCAGTTTCTCCTCACCAGCAAAGTCAATATCTTCTGCAAGCTTTATGAGCAAAAAAAGCTGCTGGAAACCAAAAACAACGAATTGGCAAATGTTAATTCGCAGTTGCAGGTGGAAATCAGCGAAAGAAAAACCATCGAGAAAAAACTAAAGGAAAGTGAAACCAAATATCGCAAGCTTTTTGAAAAGTCAAACGACGCTTTATTGATCACTGACAGAACAAGAGTCCTGGATTGCAATGCCGCAATGGTGGAGTTGTTTCACTTCAAGAATAAATCCAATCTCCTGAAAACCCATTTTTTTGAATTCTTCCCCGAACTGCAAACAGATGGTGAAAAATCGGAAGACAAAATAAACGGCATGATGGATCTGGCTGTCCGAGAAGGAAGCTATAAATTTGAGAGCTTGAGTCTCAGGGCTGATGACATTCCCTTTCCCACAGAGATTTTAATGACATCCATTCCCATGGGGAAAAAAACCGTATTGCATACAGTCATCCGTGACATCACCAAACGCAAGGAATCCGAACAAGAGCTGATTTCTCAGGCTATTCGTGATCCGTTAACAGGGTTGTTCAATCGGCGATATTTGGAAGAATCACTTGAAAGGGAATTGGCAAAAGCCATTCGCCACAACACAAAGCTTGCCATCATCATGCTGGATGCAGATCACTTTAAAATGTTTAATGATACCTATGGGCATTTGGCTGGTGATATGATTTTACGTAACATGGGAACTCATCTGGTGAAATATTCACGGAAGGAAGATATTGCCTGCCGTTATGGAGGAGAAGAGTTTGTACTTGTGCTTCCTGAAACATCAACAGAAGTTGCCACCCAAAGGGCAGAGGACTTAAGAAAGATCATCGAAAGCGGCAAAACCATGAAATACAGGCATCAGACCTTGCCAACAGTAACCATTTCTTTAGGTGTGGCCGCCTTTCCCAATAATGGTTCCAAGGTAGATCAGCTAATCAGCGCAGCAGATAAGGCACTTTACAGGGCAAAGGAGCAGGGCCGAAACCAGGTTGCAGTTGCCAGAGTCAAGCCTAAAGAAAATTAAAATCTCCTCGCCCCATATTCCCAATCTAATCTCCGCCTCACACATCGAAACTTAGATGAAAAGAGACCTGCACAAAAGTACTAATCCTCAAGCCAGTATTGATGAAGCCTGGAATCTGAAAGTGGGCTCGGTAATTGATGTCCGCTCTCCTGCTGAGTTTGATTCCGGACATATGCCAAATGCTGTGAATATTCCCCTGTTAGCGAATAATGAGAGAAAAACCGTCGGTATTTTGTATAAGGAATTCGGTCGGGACAAAGCCATAGACCAAGGTTACCAATTTGCCGGTTCGAAGCTTAATTACCTTTCGGAACAATACGAAACCTTGCGAAACAAACCAGCCATCATCGTATATTGCGCCCGGGGTGGCATGAGGTCCCAGGTTGTTACCGCATTCCTGAGACATCTTGGTTTTCCTGCCAGACAAATGACCGGAGGTTACAAAGGTTTCCGAAACTGGAATTTGCAACAGCTGGATCAATTTAAAATAAATCACCCGATTGTCCTGCACGGGCAAACAGGAGTCGGTAAAACCCTGGTACTGGATAGGCTTTCGAATTCCCTGGATTTGGAACAAATTGCTGCCCATAGAGGTTCTATAATAGGGGCATTGGGTAAAAAGCCGGTAACACAAAAAACCTTTGAAGCAGAATTGTTAAAAAAACTGCTGCAACTGGACAACTCCAAAGCAATGTATATCGAAGGAGAAAGCCGTAAAATAGGTGATGTTTCAATTCCCAATTCCATTTTCTCACAGATGAGAGCATCCAAGGCATTACTTCTGGAGGCATCCATGAAAACCAGGGTTGCACGCACTGTTGATGAATATATCACAAAACAACCCGATCATAAACACATTGTCAGGAAGACAATCTTTCAATTGACAAACGACTTGGGCAAAAAACCGATCGCAAGACTTATTGACTTGTTTGATACTGAAAACTACGCTGAATGCTTCGAATACATACTGACCAATTACTACGATCGTAAATATTCGCATTCCATGAAAAAGTTTAATTTTGCTCGAAAGATTTCCACAGAAAATCTGGATCAGGCCAGAAACGAGATTTTGGATTTCGCCAACAGCATCATATGACAGCCGAATGTTACCACGGTTTTAAAACACTCAAACAGTTTTCTGATCTTCATGGCATTTATCGATTTCAATCTTCAGCTTTCCTCCGGTACCTTTTTTAAATGGCTGTTTTTAAGACTGATAAGTTCCTTTTATAGCTTCCTGGTTCAGTGCAGGTTGTTACTTTATCGATTGGGTTTCGTAAAGATATATACTTCCAAAGTACCCGTGGTTTCGGTGGGAAATATAACAGTGGGAGGAACCGGCAAAACGCCAATAACTGATTGGCTGTTGAGCTTCTATGAGCGGCAAGACATCAAAACTGCCGTCTTGACTCGCGGATACAAAGCAAAGAAAGAAACTCCTCTGCAAATCCTGAATGCTGGTGTTGCAGAAAAGGGCAATTGCCAAACTTACGGAGACGAGCCCTGGATGCTATTTCGACGACATCCGGAAACCACAATCTACGTCGGATCGAATCGTGTTAATTCAGCCCAACTGGCTGAAAAGGAAGCCGATCTATTGTTGCTGGATGATGGCATGCAGCATTTGCGACTCGATCGGCAGTTAAATCTCGTATTGATCGATTGCCAGGCAGGCATTGGAAACGGTCATTTGATACCTTTGGGACCGTTAAGAGAACCTCTTCACAGCTTAAGCAGATCTGATGCTATCATCTACACTCGAACTGAGGCTGCAACCTCTTCAACAGTTCAGAAGAAATTGGCAGCATACTTAGACCCGGAATTACCGACCTTCAACGCTAGGTTTCTTCCTCATCAGTTGATTTCATCACTGGATGGAACAGAAAAAACTCTTGAAGAACTGAAAGGAAAGCAGGCAGTGCTATTTTCCGGGATAGGGAATCCTGAGGCGTTCACGAAGACTATGGAGCAAATAGGATGTTCTGTTGCAGACCACCTGGCATTGACGGATCACGTTTCATATACATCGGCTGTGATGGAAAAATTGAAACAGAGGCTGTGGAACTATTCCACCGATTTGGTGATTTGCACGGAGAAAGACTGGGTAAAGCTTGAGCCTGTCAAAGAGCAATTACCCGAATTCTGGTATTTGAAGTTGAAAGTAGAGATGGACGAAAAATTTAAAGAATTTCTGGTTTGTCACCTCAATAAATTTTCCCAGGGAACTGAAATTAAAATATAAACCACAAAGGGCTTACAAAATAGGGATCGTAATAGCTTTGATAGGTGACCACTGAATGAGTTTCCTGGTCATTGTTATCGTAGTAGTCGTTGGGATATTCAGAGTTTTCCTGACGCAGGTGTTCTTCTTCCATGTAAAGTTTTTCACTGAGCTTGGCTCCTTCCCTGATGACGTCTTCAATAACCGCTTCACCTGTTATATACTCATTTTCATCAGCTTCATAGGCCAGATCCTCAATTTGAATAGCCGTATCGATAATCTCTTCCACCTGTTCCCAAATCAAACCGCTAAGCAAATCAAATTGCCAATTTGACCGTTCGGTATCAAAACGCCCCTCTTTTAGAAAACTCAGGAACACAAAATCGGCGGGATTGATTTTTTTAAACCAGGCGACGGCAATGCGAAGATCCACAAACCGATCCTGGTTGATATACGCTTCCCACTGTTCGTCATCCAGTTCAAATATCTTTTCAAATGCAAAAACGCCTTTCTCCAGATCAACCGCACAAAACAGATCGAAATGTGCAAGATACTCTTCGTATCTCTGTTTTAGGTTCTCCAGCTTTTCGATGCCTTGCTGATTCGGTGTATATTTATTACTGTTATCCAGGTTGAGATAATCCTTGGACATCATATAGACGAATAACTTTTCCAAATCCTTGTCGGCATCTTCCAGCACGACAGAATACGATTTCCCACCATTTATCATCAAATCCAGCAAAAATCCCGATGCATATTCCTTGCGCTGTTCTTCTGAAATTGTATATTGCCGATGCCCCATGATAATACCTTCATCCCCCCGATTTACTTAATTAGCCGATGACTCCTTGTTAGCAATC
>JAKSDL010000507.1 GCA_022360105.1 Pseudomonadota bacterium | reverse complement strand
GAACATTTTCTTAAAGAAACGATCTCCAAAGAAACCAAAATTCCTGTTGGTCAGATAAAATCCTCTGAATCGTTTGAAAAAGTTGGGATAGAATCAATACTTATCATTAATATCACCAGAGAATTGGAAAAACGTTTTGGCCTCTTAAGCAAAACCTTGTTTTTTGAATATCAGACTATTGAGGACCTGGCAGGTTATTTTATAGATAATCACCGGGACGAATTGACAACATTGTTGGATTTAGCTGGGGAGAAAGGATCATTAACAGGAAAATTCTCCAAACCGACGAATAATATCGCGCGTAATAGTCGATGGAATCATGACTTAAGCATACAGGGAAGAACGGCATCCGGAATAAGGCCTAACCAGGTGAAAGATATAGCAATTATTGGACTTTCAGGTCGGTTTCCTATGGCGGCCAACTTGGAGGAGTTCTGGGAAAACCTCAAGGCAGGCAGGGACTGCATCAGTGAAATCCCCGGTGATCGCTGGCGTTACCAGGACTACTTTTCAAAGGATAAAAACAGGTCGGGCAAAAGCTACAGCAAATGGGGTGGATTTATGTCTGATATCGATCTGTTTGATCCACTGTTTTTTAACATTACGCCCAGGGAAGCCGAACTGATGGATCCCCAGGAGCGATTGTTTTTGGAATGTGTCTGGCAAACGATTGAAGATGCGGGATACACAAGATTTAATCTGTCCAAAGACAATCGAGTTGCTGTTTTCGTGGGTGTCATGTGGAATCACTATCAATTGTATCAATCGGAAGAAAATGGTGATTCTATCAGCCCGGTTACATCTTTTGCTTCCATTGCCAACCGAATTTCATACTTCTTTGATTTCAAAGGACCGAGTCTGGCATTGGATTCCATGTGCTCGTCATCACTGACAGCTATACATCTGGCATGTGAATCGATCAAGCGGGGAGAAAGCGATCTGGCAGTGGCAGGGGGTGTCAACACGACTGTTCATCCGAATAAATATATCCAGCTGAGTTACGGAAAATTCGCTTCGACAGACGGGCGTTGCAGAAGTTTTGGTGAAGGGGGCGACGGTTATGTACCCGGTGAAGGTGTTGGAGCGGTTTTACTCAAGCCTGTTGATCTGGCAGAGCAGGACGGAGATCACATTTACGGCGTTATCAAAGGCATTGGGGTAAATCACGGTGGTAAAACAAGCGGCTATACTGTGCCCAACCCCAACGCCCAGGCGGAACTTATGCTGGACAGTCTGAGAAAATCAGGGATTGATCCGGCTACGATTAATTACATTGAAGCCCATGGGACCGGAACATCTCTTGGCGATCCCATAGAGATAACCAGCATGACCAAGGCATATGCGGCAACGGCGGATAAAACAACCAGGATTGCCATTGGGTCCGTAAAATCAAATATCGGTCATCTGGAATCTGCAGCAGGAATCGCCGGATTGGCTAAAGTGTTACTGCAAATGAAGCATAGCCAGCTTGTCCCATCGCTGCATTCAGAGACATTAAATCCCAACATTAGTTTTGAACAAACCCCCTTCACTGTACAGCAGGAGTTAACCGATTGGCATCAAATTCGTATAAAAGAAAATGGTGAAACGTTAAGGTTGCCGAGGAGAGCGGCCATTAGCTCGTTTGGCGCTGGGGGAACCAATGTCCATATTATTTTAGAGGAGTATTTAAACCAACCGACCGGATTCGAAAATCCAATGTTTAATGGCAGGCAGATTGTGGTTTTATCGGCTGAAAACAAAAAAAGCCTGGAAAACTATGTTCATAGTATTATTGACTTTTTAAATCAGCAAAATGATTCTCCACAATCGGATGACTCAAATCTAAGCACAGACCGACCATTATCCCTGGATGATTTTAGCTATACTCTGCAAGTCGGACGTGAGGCAATGAAAGAGCGTTTTGCCTGTGTGGTATCCGGTTTTGAGCAATTGCAGTCAACATTAAAAGGCTTTCTGAATGGCAAAGAGATCATAGGAGACGTTTATTGGAGCAATAGCAATGAGATTCCTGCCGGATTGGATTTTTTGATGGAAGGAGTATTTGGTGAAGATTTGATGGCTACTCTGTTTCAATCAAGAGATTTTGGAAAGATTGCACAATTATGGACAATGGGATTCGATTTCGATTGGAATGTTTTTTACAAAGATAAAGAGATAAAACCTAAACGACTATCATTGCCAGGTTATCCGTTTGATCGGCAAAAGTGCGGTCTCAAGTTACCAGACAGATCATTTCCGGGTGAAAACTTTTCGGTACTTCATCCTTTGCTGGATGAAAACATCTCGAACTTCTCAGAACAGAAATACAAAAAACTATTCTCCGGCGCTGAGTTTTTCCTTACCGATCATTGTTTTGGCGACCAAAAGATTCTACCGGGAACCGCTTACCTGGAAATGGCTCGGGCAGCAGCAAGCTTGGCTTCAAATCTTGTGGTAGCAGAGATTAAAAATGTATCCTGGCTGTCGTCTTTAACATTCACAAATTCGGGACGAGATGTCTTGATCAGTCTTGTCCCCAGTGATGAAGAAATAGAGTTTGAAATATACTCAGAGTCAAAACCCGGACAAAAAACCATCCATTCGAGAGGTGAAATTGTTCTTGGTGAAGTCGGGGAAATAGTCAATAACGAGATAGTCGATATTGAAAAGGTAAAATCCCGTTGTAAAAAACAGATATCAACATCTTCTCTCTATCAGAAATTTTCCAGTGTTGGCTTGGAATACGGCCCTACGTTTCAGACGATAAAAGAGCTGCACGCCAGTGAAACGGAAGTCCTGGCAAAATTAAAAGTATCTTCAGATGGAGGCTGGACAGGACCTGAAGATGGAATTAACCCTGCCTTACTCGATGGTGCCTTACAATCAACCGTGGGACTATTGGATGATTTTGAACAACTTCAGCTTCACCAGCCATTT
>JAKSDL010000335.1 GCA_022360105.1 Pseudomonadota bacterium | reverse complement strand
TCGCCGTTTACCGATAACCAACCGGTATAAAACCGGCTGATCAATCTTTAATGAGGTTTAAAGGACGTATTGTTTTACCAGTAGTACTTTTACAACATCCATAGGACTGGCATTATAACGATCTGCAATATCGTGAAAGGATTCGTTGTTTGTTGCCCGGATGTTATTCTTTTTTAGACGACGGCTGGCTTTTTCGGGCTCCAGCTTGAATTCCGTCAGTAACCAGCTAATATTTCTCCTGCCAATCCCTTTTCCTGCCAGAAGATCTTCAACTTTTGCCGGTGTCAGTTCGTCAACATTTACTTCTTCTTTGGCAGGTTCAAATTTACGGATAACCATGTAAATATCCACCGGGGCTATGTTGTTCGCTTTGGCGATCTTTTCCAATGAGTCTTTTCCCGCGGCGACTTTGATACCATTTGTTTCCAGTTCATTTAGAGCCTTGTCCTTATCAATTTTTAGCTTGGAAGTGAAAGAATCAAATGCCAGCAATTCCGCGTGGCCCAAAGGAGCCTCATACTTTTCCTCTATCACCCAGGCTTCCTTGGCAAAATCTCCAAAATCAAAGACATAACTGAAAGGAGGATAATCACCAATTGCCGCAACCACCAAAACGATAGAAATAACCGCAGAGATAGCCATCTCCTTCTTCAGGTTGATCCCTTGTTGAACTTTACTGTAAAAATAGTGCTTTAACGGTTTCCAATTGAAATAGATATGGAAAAAACCGGCAATCATCAGCATAAATCCGGCAAGTATGTGTATATTGCCCCATTGTGTTTTGGTCAGACCTAACAAGGTCCAGTTAACCCAGTTTGCCACTCTACCTGCCGGAACGATGTAGAGCATAAGTCCGGTAACAACCAGCAAAATAAACCCCAGTGTCATAAAAAATGAGGTCATTCCCTTGTTGTTCATTGTCTTCTTTGCCATGAAATCGATCCTGTTATAAAAAACATTCTTAATTGGATCATCACCCGATGATAATTATTTATGGTTATACGCTGTATAAACTGATTTTTTAGAAGGTGAACACTCACCCTCTTTGTGCGAACTCGTTATTAATTCCAATTCCTGCCGGAACCCATGCCTGGCCCTTTTCCTCTGCCACCCATCCTTCCGTTCTCCATGCGTTCCTGCATAAAATCAGCTTGTGCCTGGGTAATTTTACCATCTGTGACCGCCTGGCTCAGGATGGACTTGGCTTTTTCCTGCATTTTCTTCCGAAAGGTCGGATAATCAACTTTTGCTTCATCAATTACCGCCCACATCGGTTTGTATTCAAGTTTGGCCTTGATATCATCCTGGGATAATTCGGATAACTCGGCTAATACCTCAACGCGGGCATTATACATCTCTTCTCTTAGTACATGTCCGGGTCCATAACCTTTAGGCCCGCTTTGAGAATAACCAGGACCTCCCTTTCCGCAACATCCGCGAGCAAAAGCCACAGAAGGCACAAGCAAACTGATACCAACAAACATCACCACAAGAATTTTAATAAACCGTTTCATTTATATTCTCCATAATTGGTTTGAGTGGAAAATCGAAGAATTCGATTTTGTGAATCTATTTGGAATCCTCTATCGCATTCAATGTGCCACACCGTTAACCATTCTTATAAAATCGCATTTAAGATACTGTTTTATTTAATTTTTCAATACAAAAATTCAAGCTAGGCGAAGAAAATATCTTGCTTGTTTGAAAGCGATTGTGGATAAAATTTATCCAGATATTGAGGATAAAAAAGATCCAGTGGATAGAAAATATCCAGCTTAATAGTCTTTTTGTCCTTGTCAGACACATTCAAAACCCAGGGATTTTACTTAGTCAATCGCGAGTAAGGTCAGACGCATAACCAGATTCAAAAAAATCCGAACGGCATTTAAGCCTCTCGTTTTCTTCTTTAGAAAGCTGGGAATATGACTTGCAGAGAGCAGTCACATCGATTTTAAAAGAAATAATAAAACCACAGGCAGGATGAAAGACCAAATCAAAAAAACTGTAAAAGTGCCGCCGTTTCTGATTTTGGGAGCAATTCTAATATTTTTTCCCATCGTTATTTTTATCACTTATCAGAATATAGACAGGCAACGGGAATATACTCAGACCCTGTTGCTGGAAAAGGGCGCTGCACTGATCAGATCATTTGAGGCGGGGACTCGGGTCGGTATGAGAGGCCGATTTTGGGGAGACAGAAGATTGCAACAATTGTTGGAGGAAACCGCTCAGCAACAGGATATTGCTTATTTGATTGTAGCGGAAACCAATGGAGTCATCATAGCGCATAACCAAATAGAAAAAATAGGTCAAATTCATGATAAAAGCCTGGACTTATTCAAAATATCTGAATCAAATCAAATCCATTGGAGAATTGTTGAAGGGGAGCATCATTCAAGAACATTTGAAATATTCAAGGAATTCAAACCTACGGGCGGTCCTGGAAAATCCAAAATGCCTGGCATGATGAAACCTTTCGGCAGGCATTTTCCTCCGCTGGCACCGCGTGACCGTAGTGTAAAGCCTCCCGGGCAGGTCATATTCGTGGGTTTGGAGATGAAATCTCTTGATGAGGCCGGTGATGCTACCCTAATCAACAGTATGATCACAGGTGCTTTGTTATTCATCGCCGGATTAACGGGAATCATCCTGCTATTTCTCTTTCAAAACTACCAATCAACAAAAACATCTCTTTCCAGAATTAAGGCATTTTCAGATAGTTTGGTTGACAATATGCCAATTGGACTTATATCCCTGGACGCGACCCAACATATAACCTCTGTGAATGCCACAGCAGAAGAAGTTTTAAATAGTTCTTCAAAAGAATTAATCGGAGCCCCCAGCTCGAAAATGCTGCCTTCCGAGTTAACGGAGTTAATAGAAAAATCGGAACAGATCGGGAGTATTATCAGTGAAGAAATCAACTGTCATGTG
>JAKSDL010000576.1 GCA_022360105.1 Pseudomonadota bacterium | reverse complement strand
TCAAGCTTTGTCTTAATGAATAAAAACCTGCGAGTTATCTCACAAAGGGCTTTGTGAAGATTGATTGACTTTCAGTTAAAAATATAGAGGATCAACTTGAACAGATTTCAGGCCTCATAACCTGATTTTACTTAACCAATTATTGGAGCTGACAGATGAGCGATTCACTTCTCAACAAGATAAACCGGTTAGGTCATGATTTGTATTCGCATTGACAGCCATAAGGTGTGGTTATCTTCTCAACACCCTCATCCATCGTGCTAAATTCAACAGGGTAGCAAGGGCCGAAGCGAGGTAGGTTAAAGCGGCAGCCCACAATATCTTTCTAATTTTCGGTTCGTCCTCTTCATCGATAAATTGCCCTGCTTTTAACAAAGGCAAGGCTTTGCCAAAACTGGCATCCAATTCCATCGGCAGGGTTACCAGATGAACTATCACATTCATAATCATGCCTGATACACCCAGACCCGTTAGAATGAGAATGACGAGAGGAGAGCGAGTTAACAGACCCGCAAAAGGCATCAGAAACAAAGCCATCATCCCTATTTTCTCCAGCTTTTGCGTCACTCCAGACAATTGTATTCTTAACTTCAACCAGAAGTTACCTTCTTCCAATTGTATTAGATGTCCAACCTCATGAGCCGCAGCAGCAATAGCAGTAAGAGATTTGCCTTGATAAAAAGGTAGGGTAAGAGCGACGGTTTTTGAGCTGGGGTCAAAATGATTTTCCGCTTCTGTGATCTGAACCGTCGCCTGTTTTATACCCAGGGTGTTGATGACATGCTCCGCCAGTTGTCCGCCGGTACCGGGGAAATCATCCCTTTCAACCTGGTAACTCGTAAATACATGTCTTACCCACCATTGCGGTAAAAATACCAGGCCCACAATGATGGCAATACCCAAAATCCAAGTCATTTATTGGATCATTAATCTTGAATGCAGATGCTTTTGATATTTACAAACTCCTTGATACCATAATCAGAGAGTTCGCGCCCATATCCGGAACGTTTTGTGCCGCCAAAAGGCATGGCAGGAGTAGATGCTGTCATGTGATTCACAAATACCATTCCCGAATCAATTTCCCTGGCCACCCGCTCACCTTTTTTCAGATCACGAGTCCATACGCTGGCACCTAATCCAAACGGCGTATCATTTGCGACAGCGATAGCTTCCTCTTCGTCTTTGACGATGATATTAGCTGCCACGGGACCAAATGTTTCCTCTTCATAAGCCGGCATGCCTTTTTTAACATCAGCCAAAATTGTTGGAGCGTAGTAATTACCGGGTCTGTCCAGTTTCTTACCGCCCGTCAGGACCTTAGCCCCCATGGATATACTCTTTTCAACCTGCTCATGAAGTTCATCCATCAAATCAGGTCGGGACATGGGTGCCAACTGGGTTGACTCATCTGCCGGATCACCAACAACCAGATCTTCAGTCGCTTTTTTCTGCAACTCCTGAAACTTTTCCGCCACTGATTCCACAATAATAAAACGCTTGGCCGCGATGCAAACCTGACCGCAATTTAAGTTTCTGGATATGGCTGCTGTCTTGGCACACTGCTCCAGGTCTGCATCGTCCAAAACCACATATGGGTCTGAACCGCCAAGTTCGAGAACAGTCTTTTTTAATTCTTTACCAGCTCGCTCCGCCACCTTGCTTCCCGCCGGTTCACTACCTGTCAGGGTCACAGCTTTGATTTTGGGATTCTCAATAACCTCTGCTACTTGTCCTGATCCGATCAAAAGCGTTCGGAAAAGATTCTTAGGGAATCCTGCCTTAATCAGAATTTCCTCGATTTTAAGAGCACACCCCATCACATTGGAGGCATGTTTTAGCACACCCGCGTTGCCAGCCATTAAACCGGGAGCTATGAATCGGAACACCTGCCAAAATGGGAAATTCCACGGCATGACTACTAATACGGGTCCAATGGGATGAAAACTGACAAAACTTTTGGAAAAATCGGTCTGTATTACTTCGTCCTTTAAAATACGTTCAGCATTATCAGCGTAGAACCTGCAGCCCAAAGCAGATTTTTCAACTTCAGCCCGTGATTCATTGATCACTTTTCCCATTTCTGCGGTAATGATAGAAGCACATTCATCTCTTTCTGCCAGCAGAATATCCGAGGCCTTGTGCATGAGTGCAGCTCGTTCTTCAAAAGACGTTGTCTTCCAGGCAAGCCATTCTTCGTGGACATCGTCAATAATTCGTTTTACTTCTTCGGGTGAATATTCCTGGTATTCCTTTATCAGTTCACCATTTGCCGGATTTATGCTTTTCATAGGGAGTCCTTTGTTTTAAAAGTTTGATTAATTGTAGCGCCTTCCGGAAATCGGTTCTCTTCTTTTCACTTAAATCTGATGATATATTAATCCTTTTATCTTATCAAACCTTACCGTAACGGGCTGTGTTCAATTTATTGACCGGAGATAATCTGTTGCAGTTCCTCAATATAGTCATCCAGCTTATCGTGAAAAAACTGGCGTTGTTTTTTAGTAGATGTTTTATCAAGCATCAGAATCAGCTTCATACTTCTTTGATTTCTACTCTCAACATAAGACTGATACTCTTTGCTATAGTATTGTTCGGGTTTAAGATACCAATCCAGCAATTGCGTCTTGAGTGACTGTGTTTCATGATTCGATTCAATGATATTCAAAAAACGTTGCTGAGAACCCAGGCGCCTGGAGTAGCGAAATTGGCCAGCGTTACCATCCATTGGATATAATACGGCAATTTGCTCTTTTTGAGCCTCCGATAGCGACCCTACCCAGTCTTCAATACGTTCATAACGCCTTTCCAATCTTTCCTCAACAGTTCTTTCCAGGCGCTCTTCGCGTTCCTCCAGCCAGTTTTCATTGCTTTCATTCAATTTCGATTGAAAGTATGGAATCTGGTTTTGTTCCAGACTGGCTAGAAACAGGCTAACATCCTCTGCCAGAAGGTTTGCGATATTCTCGTTAAACTGTCGTAAGGAATCCCAAAACCAAACCAGGTCTGGTTCATTTATTTGTCTACCGGACCGGGATTTTACCTCCTGTAGAAATTCAATATATTTTGGGATTTCCTGATATTTATAAGACAGAAAAAAACGGTTCAGACCTTTATCAACAAAAGCTTTCTGCTCATTGGTCAAATCGAAGTAATCATCTATCTGCCAGGCCAGATAAGTATCTGCCCAATAAAAGATATTGTTCAGAGACATACACCCCTGGACCCCAAAAATTAAAACCAACCCCAGGGTCAGTCGATAAAAAAAGGATCTGTTCGATCTCACAGCACCCCCAGCCAAAGACTTCCGGCTCATAATGTCGCTCCTGCTTGACGATTTAACTTCAGATCAACATCGCACTTTAAACCTGAAGATCATCTTATAATCTTTGAAACAGGCTGACCAGTAACTTAACAATTTTTAATTGTTTCCTGTAGAAGGTGTTGAAATGACGAGTAAAAGTATATTTGCTGCATATTGGGAAGGTAAAATTGGATAAAGAGGAGGGGTTGGTGATTCGATTCAGCATAAAAAAGCCGGAAACCTGCAAGATTCCGGCTTTTTCGATTGTCCAAGGCAATTACAGCTTGCCCACTTCCTCGTCGCGTAGCACTCTTCTGAGAACTTTTCCAACAACCGACGTTGGTAATTCATCTCTGAATTCAATTGAGCGTGGACGTTTGTAACCTGCCAGTTTCTCTTTGCAGAAATCCATCAGTTCCTGTTCCGTTATTGCCGATCCCGGAACTTTTTGCACGAAGGCTTTAACAGATTCACCGCTTTTGTCATCCGGGATACCGATCACAGCAGCATTCAATACATCCTGGTGACCGTATAGCACTTCTTCAACTTCCCGTGGATAGCAATTAAAACCACCGACAAGTATCAGATCTTTCTTTCGATCCGTGATGGTAATATAGCCATTATCATCGATATTACCGATATCACCGGTCAGAAAATATCGCTTGCCATCGATCTGTCGGAATACTTCCTCGTTTGCATCGGGTCTGTTCCAATAACCTTCCATTACCTGTGGACCGAAAACGGCGATCTCGCCGTCTTCTCCCTGGGGCAGCTCTTTTAGCCCGGTATCGGTATCTACAATCTTTACATCTGTGCTGGGGATAGGAAATCCTATTGAGCCAAACTTGCGTTTGTTGACATCTGTCGGATTCATGCAGACAACAGGAGCTGTTTCGCTGAGACCGTATCCTTCAAAAATGACGGCACCGGTTTTTGCCTCAAACTTCTTAGCTGCTTCCACGGGCATCGGTGCTCCACCGGACCCGCAAGACATCATTGAAGATAAATCAAACTTTTCAAGTAAAGGATGGTTGGTAAAAGCCACGTATATGGTGGGGACAGCTGCAACAAAAGTGGTTTTATTGTTTTGCACTGCTTTAAGAGTTTCGGTGAATGGAGGATTGCCTGCACGTGGATCTGGCACGCAGACCAGCTTACTTCCTGTCTTACAGGCCATCAACATTACCAGGGTCATACCGAAGCTGTGGTACCAGGGCAGTACTCCCAGGAAAGAGTGAAATCCGCCTTCTCTCAGTGATTCCGGTTCTTTACCCGGCTCGTGGGAGACACGAACCCACTCCGGCATGGCAATCAGATTATGCATGAAACATCGATGCTGTAAGGCAGCTCCTTTAGGGACTCCAGTTGTACCACCAGTATAAATAATTAGGGCCAGATCTTTGTCCGGGTCAACATCGATAGTCGGAGGCTCCGACTTGGCGTTTGCAATGGCATCGTCAAACATGACATGTGCCGGATCATGATTCTCCGCTTTGGGAATTTTACCCAGCAATCCACCAATAAAACCTTTTAAAGCAGGTAGATAAGACTTAACATTGCAAATCACCACTGTTTCAATTTTGGTATTTTTAATTGCCGTGGTGGCAGTTTTGTAAAACAGGGGATGATCCATTACAAAAACGGCCTTGGCTCCTGCGTCGTTTAACTGGTAGTTGAGCTCTTCCGCCGTGTACATAGGATTGCAGGTAACACATACAGCTCCGGCTTTCAGTATTCCAAAATAGATGGCAGGATAATGGGGAATATTGGGTAGAAAAATCGCGACTCGATCTCCCTTTTTCACTCCCTTGCTCAGCAGAAAATTAGCAATTCTGTCTGCCGCGTCTTTAACCTGGGCGAACGTTTTAGTACCGCCATTAAATATGGTATAAACGTTATTTGGCCATTTCTGTGCTGCGTTATCCAGTATGGAATACAACGGAACGTTATATCCCGAAATCTCGTTGGGAACGCCTTCCGGCCAGTTTGAAGTAGGCCATTGTTTACTTGTCATTATAAAACTCTCCTTTTTTCAAGTGAAAAAATCCTCTTAAATCTATCTTTAAGAGTTTTGCTGATTTTTTGTTCTTCACCATTATACGAATCGGCCAAGGTTGTAAATACCTTTCGTACTTAAGCCGGCAAATACAGAAGAGATAGGGAGAGCAAAAAGTGAATATTCCTTCGGTTTTTTAATTAAGGCAGTTTTCACCACTTTTCGCCCAGTTGATAACCTTGTTCATGGCCAGTGCCAAGTCTCCCAGGGAATGAAAAACAGGAAATCCATTTTCAACAAAGGCCTTTTGTACTTCCAGAAACTCTTCCAGCGAGGTGACATCCAGTGGTGGTCTCAAAGCCAACAAAATTGCCTTGTCCGTTTTTTTCCTGGCCTGATTCATTACACGCATTAGTTTCCCGAGGTAGTCCGCATTGGAAAACCTGCCTAATCCCCACATACCAATGGGATGAAATCCAAAATGATAGACGATCATGTCCACTTCCGGCAAATCGATAAATACATCGAGGGCTGCTTCAATAGCGGTTGGTTCGACCAGATTTACCGTATCAAGAGGATTGATAAAAATCCCCCCATCTACAGGTAATACCGACTTTAACAAGGATTGGGTTTTTTCATTGAATTTTGGAATTGTTAATCCAACCGATTCCATTTCGTCTCCGGCCAGAACGCTGGGTCCTCCTCCCGAACCAAAAAGAATTAGATTTTTACTTTTCGGAATGGAAGGTAGAAAACGAAAAACAGCCATCACATCAATCATCTGGTCAATATTGTCTACTTCAATGGCATTAGCCTGCCTGCAAACAGCATTAAATAGATCCACAGAGCTAATCATGCTTGCAGTATGACCATGAGCAGCCCGCTGACCTGCCTCTGTTTTCCCTCCCTTATAGACTATCACCGGCTTTTTGCCGGAGGCTGATTTTAATGCCTTGAAAAAAGCCTGTCCGTCTTTGAGTCCTTCAATGTAAGCTCCAATTATTTCAGTTTTTGCATCATCAGCCAGATACTCCAATAATTCGATTTCATCCACATCGAGAGCATTACCGTAACTCACTACCTTGCTAAACCGCAAACCTCGCGAAGCTCCAAAAGCTGGCAGATTAGAGGCATGCCCCCCACTTTGGGAAAGAAATCCTATGGGTCCGTGCTCATATGGTACACCAAGAATATTAGCTGTTTTAGCTTCCGGAATATAGAAGCCCACACAATTCGGTCCGATTATTCTGAAATTTCTTCTTCTGGCAATATCCAGCATTCGCTTTTCCAGGTCAGCCCTGTCTTTTTCTCCACTTTCTCCAAAACCGGCGGTAAAAAAATGAACTGACTTTACCTTTTTTTCTGCACATTGCTCAAGGAGATCCAACACCAGGTTGGCAGGAATATTTACGATGACATGATCCACCCGATCCGGAATTTCCAGCACACTCGAAAAACAGGGAATCCCAAATACTTTCTTGTATTTGGGATTGACCGGATAAAGCTTGGGAGTTTTAATTTCCATGTGCGCCATCAGGATCATTTCAGCAAATCCCAGCTTTCCTGATCCTGAAACACCGACTATGGCAACGCCTTGCGGAGAAAAAACCTCATCCAATGAGGGTAAACGGTTAGTTTCCATACACCTAGGACTCCATATAGTTAGTTAAGGAAGGATATTCAGTACGAATTGCTTTCAAAGAGGGGATAATGCCTTCCAGTATACAAGCACGGCTGCATTGTATTGAAGTTATAATGAATTGACCAGTGGAATTACAGGAGTAGTATCCAGGAACTGATTTCTGATTGATTTGAATTCGCCTTCACAAATGAGAAAAGCCTCAACAATGGCGGGATCAAAATGCTTTCCTTTCCCTTCCAGAATGATGGTTCTGGATTTTTCATGGCTGAACGCTTTTTTGTAAGGTCGTTCTGACGTTAATGCATCATAAACATCCGCCAGGGCAATGATCCTGGCGGAAAGAGGAATGTCTCTTCCCTTAAGCCCCTTGGGATAACCGCTGCCATCCCATTTTTCATGGTGATTATACGCAATTTCCTTTCCCAGCGTCAGGAACGATTTCATGTTGATTCGTGACTCGATATTCAGAATTGCATCACCGCCAATGACACTATGTTGTTGCATGATTTTGAACTCGTTTGGCGTCAATTTTCCCGGTTTCAACAAAATAGAATCGGGAATGCCTACTTTTCCAATATCGTGCAAAATGGCTGACTGAAACAGATCCGCGATGTATTCATCGGTAATGTAATTTTTATAATCATCCAATAAGGAAAGTTCCTCAGCCAATAGTTTGCTGTACTCACGCATCCTTTCCAAATGCGTTCCTGTATCCTCATCCCTATATTCTGCAAGTTTGGCCAATCCAAGGATAATGCCCACCCTGGATTTTTCAAAATTCTCATGGCTTTCAACCAGGTTTTGCTCAAGCTTTTTCCTCTCCTTTATTTCATTTCGAAACGCGTCATTTGTTTTAATCAATTCCCAGGCCTGGTGTTCCACAGTCAAAAACGACTTGGAAAATCGCAACGCTATCATAAACGCCTGGGAAAATATAAAGACAAACAAGCCTATGGGAACAAAATAACCGGTGTGAATAACCTGGTTCGTATGAAGGATTTCATTGATGGACATGACAAACAGCACAATAAATCCCAACAATATTATCCATCCCCCCTCTTTTTTATTGATCACCGCACGAATCAGAACATAGGTGTAGTATAGTCCGGCTAAAACAGCAATAGTCTGATAAACTTCCAATAATTGTGTATAAACTATGGCGGGTGTAATGATGGTAATGATCGAAAACAGTATGCTGATCACCTGCACCAGCCGGAGTAGTGCCTTGTTAAACTCCCTAGGGTATAAAGTATACAAGAATGTGGCGAAAGCCATCACGGCTGTATAAAATGTTAAAAATTCAATAGTATGCAACACCTCCCAGCTATCAATAGAAAACAGGGAAACAAAGTATCTTTCCCCTAATGTCAGCGTGCGGACAGCTATAATCAAGCAAAAGAAACCGAAGTGTAAAGCGGAGGTGTCTTTTTTCCGATTAAGAAACAACCCAAGGTGATAAAGCCCCATAATCAGGATGCAACCCATCAAGAAAATTTCATGAATCAGTTTTTCTTCGCGAAGATTTCGAATACCAGGCTCGTCTCCCAGGATGATTTCTTCCCAAATGCCACCTAATCGATGATGAAAATTGGAAACATGAATCAAAATCTCTATTTCCGATTGATCCGTCTGAAATTCCGCAACATGAGGTCTGTAAAATGGAATAGACGATTCGCTGTCAATGCCAACCTGTCCATCCCCTGTTACCAGCTCTCCGTTAACGTATAATCGATATGCCGTTTTGATTTCCTTGATTTTAAACGCAAGCTTTTTTGTCCCGCCAGGCAAAAGCACAGTTAAGGAAAACGTTCCATAACCTTGACCGGAAATAGGTTGACCATTTATCTCGTAATCATTCCAATAAGAGGGAATAGTCAGGTAATTATGAGCACCCGGTACTGAGGATTGTGGCAGTTGATCGACAGGCAGGAAGGTTTTCCAGAAGAATCGCCATTCGCCATAAAGCCTTACGAGACCATCTTTTTTGAAACTCCACTGTGATAAATCTAAAACACCATTTTTTGCAGATGGAGCTTTGCGATTGGTTTCCGCAGGTAAATCACCATGGTAGAATGTCAAGATAAAAAGAATGAGCAGTTTAGAAATTATCTTTCTATATCGGTGCATAGCTGTTTAATGAGTTGGAGAGAATCGGCGGGTTCTGTTGTGTTTCCAACCGAATTCCTTTGCTGCTGTCTAACAGTTTAACCAAATGACAGGTTAAAGACAAGAATGGAATAAGAAACAGGAAAGTATATCGTAGAGAAGATTCAAGTGCACAATACGCTGAAACAATGAATCCAACAGGGCATGAACCGATTTTTATTGATCGACTGTACCTTCAGATAACTGGCGGAAATTAAAATTGGAGATTTCTTTTAGGAAGACCTGTTTTTTGGAATGAGATATTGTCGTGCGTAACTAGGGCACGACAAAATGGGATGGGATACATGATTTTGGCAGCCAATACAGGAGGTGGCAGTAAAACACAGGTTGACTCCACCTCCTGAATAGAGAGCATGCAATTCAATTTCGGCTCAGGCTTCTCCGTTAGCTACTTTGATCCCTTCCTTGTCATTTACTGCCAGAAGCAACATGCCACCTATCAGGAAAAATGCAATGACAACTGACATACCAGCCCGTTGAGAATTAAACGCGCTTGTTAATATTCCAAGAATTAAGGGACCTAAAAAAACCGTAAATTTTCCCGAAAAGGCAAAAAATCCAAAAAATTCATTCTGTTTGGAAGAAGGAGTGAATCGGCCCATTAAAGACCTGCTGGCTGATTGGTTTGGACCGGCGAAAATCCCCACCAAGATTCCAGCCAACCAGAACATCGATTTGTTGGTGGTCAACACGGCTATTGCCGCGGCTGTTATCAACCCCAACAGGCTGACAATGATGGTTTTTTTTCCTCCCAGGTAATCGTCCAGAAACCCCATGGCTAACGCACCAAGCCCGGCGGCAACATTTAGGATGATACCGAAAATCATGATTTCCTGGAACGTGAATTTAAAGGTACCGGCGGCATAAATACCTCCAAAGGCAAAAACAGTTACCAAGCCGTCATTATAAACCAATCGAGCAACGAGAAACTTCATGGTTTCACGATATTTTTTAAGCTCAACAAAAGTGTATTTGAGTCGGGTGAACGTCGCCTTAACGCTTTCCATCACCTTGACTTTGCCGGGTTTGGATTTGTCTTTCACAAATATGAAAATGGGGATGCTGAACAAACTGAACCAGCAGGCAACTAATAAATTGGTTGCCCTGATGTTTTGACCTGTCTCTTTGGAAAGACCAAACCAGGGGACTTCAGGATTTACAAATCCTATCATGGCAACAAACATGGCGAGCAATCCACCTATGTAGCCCAGCCCCCACCCATATCCGGATACCCTGCCAATATTTTTCTCGTTGGCAATTTCAGGCAGAAACGCATTATAAAATACCCCACCCATTTCAAAAGCGATATTGCCTACGGCAAACCAGAACAAAGCAAATAGTACCTCCCCTTTTACCGGAAAGTAGAGCATGGCGGAAGCAATGACACAGACGGCTGTAAAGAAAAATAAAAAATGCTTCCGATATCCTCCCTGGTCTGCCAAAGCTCCCAAAAAAGGAGATAACAAAGCAACTGAGAAAGCTGCAATAGTGACTGCACGTGACCAGAGAGCCGTACCGCTAATTTCATCCAGAGCAATAACCTTTGTGAAATACGTTGCATAGATAAATGTAACAATAAGGGTCGTAAAGGTTGAATTGGCAAAATCATAAAGCGACCAGCTCAAAATTTCTTTCTTGTTTCCACTCATGATGGCTCCTCAATTAGTATTAGCATCTTGGTGTCTTTACCATCAACGTGCCCCCATTTACAAGTGTTCTTTGATTTAAAATTATGCTCTGAACGGCTATCTCAGGTAGGAGTAATCACAGCGCTTTTTTTATCAATACCCGGGCACCTCGCTTAACTTATTCTTATTATTCGTCTTTGATTCAGCTTGGTAAACAGGTGTCACCCCGTCTTATTCCTTGTTTTTAGGGATACGTTCGCTTAGTATCGAGGCGACATAAGTTTATCATTCGACAGTTTTCTGTTGAGTTCAGGCCGGTTTACGATTTTTTTGCAGGTTTATACAATACCGGAAAAGATTCGCCACTTCTTTACAACTATCGGCTTGAAAATTAGAGCGATTTTCATTTAAAGGCAACATGGCAGGAGCGTATTGGCATTTTTACACAGCAAATCTTGCGCTGGAAAAACTTGAACACAAGCTAAAAAGCAATAACAAATACAACTGTATTCTGAATCACCGCAACCACTATCTGGCCGGTGTGCAAGGTCCGGATTTCAACTTTTATCCCAATGGAAATAAACAAGTTTCGCAGCTGGCGCACGGCAATCACCCGGCTGACTTGGGGAGATCCATTCTAAAGCTTGCCCGAACGGACAAGGAAAGGGCGTTTGCTTATGGTTGGCTAATGCATCTGACTACGGATAACATCACTCATCCTCTTGTCAATAAGCTGATACTGAAGCATTTTCCGTCAAAAACAATTAACGGAACGAACCCGGGTAAATATCCCTTGGGCCACCATCGGGTGGAATGGGGCATCGACCTAAACCTGCTGCAAAATGACTCCATCAGGTCTTACCTACCAGATTTGGAACAGGCACTTTTTCCGGCAAAAGATTTAGCAGACCTCGTGAACAATGCCTTGTCCGACGTGTTCGACTTTAAATTAAATCCAAATGAATGGCATGGTGCGATCAACAGCATGGTCAGCTACTTACGCTTGTTTAACAAGGTCTGGAAAGTCACCGGACGGATAATCGATAAGAATGTTCTGAAACAGGCGGCGAAAACCTTGGGTTTTCATGTTTTCGTAAAGCCCGTTGCCAAAATTGCTGCCCTTAGAAATCCTGATAACGGAGCTGGAGTATTTATCCCTATCAAACCTAACCAAGAAGATATTGATGCTGTATTTCAGCATGCGGGTATGATTTGTCCTGTTTTTGCAGAGTATTTGGAGGAAGATTTTGTTAATTTGCCCAATGACACAGGCTAACGTTTCGCAATAACTGGCAATTGGCTTCGCTTCATTACAAAATTTAGTACAATAGGCACCCCAGGTGATCCAAAATGAAGCAAATTGCCAGCTGTTAAATGCTGATAGCCATTGAAACGCTTTGGAATATTTGTTAGCCGGCTAAAACGTGAATAAGAAAAGATTGAGAAGTGTATAAACCTGAGTAATTAGTTACCCCCAGGCATATATTTATCAAGCATTTCCTTTAGTTGCTTTAACTCCAAGGGTTTCGCAAGATATTCATCCATTCCGGCAGCAAGACAATGTTCCCGATCGCCGGTTAAAGCCTTAGCGGTCAGGGCGATAATTATCGAGGCGTTGGGCCTTTGTTTCCGCGTTTCAATTTCCCTTATTTTGGTCGTCGCTTCAAATCCATCCATTCCAGGCATTAGGCAGTCCATAAAAATAACGTCGTAATGTTTTTCCTCACAATACTTGATTGCCTCAATACCACTGGAAGCCATATCAGCCTTGTAGCCTAAATTTGACAACATTCCCGTAATTACAATCTGTCCCACAGGTTCATCTTCGACTATCAGAATTCGTTTGCTTTCGCTCATTTGCTTTTATGATTGGTGATCTTGGTTGATTTAACAAAGGACAGATTTACTATAGACCTTTACTCCCTGCCATTAAAATCGAACGTTCAGGAAGTGTTTCTGCAACATTGTGACCAGATTGTGCGATTCATAAGGGCTTCCGGAGCCAATGCTTTTGTTATTGGGGAATGTGAAAGAAAGGTAAGCTAAATTATCCATGAGAATCGATGAAAATACAAACCGGAGAGTAAACAATCAGGCAAATTTTTAAATATTTTCGACAAGATTTGTACCGAGGAACGTGTCATCTGAATGCATCAAAGATTTTTAAAAAGCTATCCGGCAATTTTCCGCCCGAATCCCTTGAGTCTTTCACAAACGAAATCTGAAATCTCAAATATCTCCCTGATTTTAAAAACATAACCGATGGAAAACAAGGACGCGACAAATAGTAAGGAGAGAACAACCAGATGGATTAAGCTGCCAACAAGGCTTAAAGAGTTAAATCCAGCAAGCAACCAGTATTTAGCGCCGAACAAAAGAGCTCCCAGGGGAATACTGATAAAGATTATTTTGAGGTAAAACAGATAAACTGCTTTTGCTTCATTGTTTGAACTTCGTTTATTCCAGAATATGTAAAGAATTGTTACCTGAAAGATTGTTGAGACCGATATTGCGAGGGCAATCCCATAAATTTCAAAATTAATCATGCCCAGATAATACAGGGGCAGGGTCAGTATCAAAATCACAGTCACACAAACAGTTGGGAACAAGGTGTTTTGCATGGCATAAAATCCCCTGTTGACAATCGTTTGAGCTGTAAACGCAAAGGCTCCAATCATTAGACATATCAGTATATTCGATGTCATTATTGTAGAGTCGGCATTAAACTGGCCACGCTGAAACAGCAAATAAACTATCTCTTTTCTCAGTAAAATGACCAGAATGGAACAGGGAATCACCAAGGAGATTTTTCTCAATATATTATTTAACAGGCGATTCAGTTCCAGTATTTTGTTTTCGATTGCCAGTTTGCTCAAATACGGATAAGAAGCTGTTCCCACGGCTTGTCCAAACAGTCCGACCAGAATAAACGTAATTCGGAAACCGTAATTCAGAGAAGCTATGCTTCCTTCTGAAAGGAAAGAACCAAACAATTTGGGGATAATTTCATTGGAAAAACTTATTGTCATCCCAATTATAAGCGGTAAGGTCAGCAGGAAGTATCTCTTGAACTCCGGATGCTTGATATCGATTACGGGAAACCATTTTAGCCCGACAGATCTGGCACCGAAAAATTGAATGACAAAATTACCGATAATCGCCCCACACAAAGCCCCCCAGGAGAATCCCTCCATGCCAAGTTTTGGATAGAGCAACACTCCACCTAAAATAATGCCCCCATTATAAATCAAGGGAGCCAGGGCAGGGATCAGAAATTGTTCCTTGGCAAATTGCACAGCCATCAATATTCCCCCCATGAAAAAGAAAATTTGGGCAGGAATCACAATGCGGGTAAGTCTCACCGCTTCCTGAAAATTGGCTGTATGCTTCAGGCCCGTATAACCAATCAATGAATCAGCAAAAAAAGAAAGCATGATAGTAAAACCTATCAACACTATTCCAAATGTATTCAAAATATTGGAAAATACCCGCCAGCCTTCCAGTTCCCGATTTGACGTCACCAGGTTCGAAAATATCGGTATAAAGGTGATCGATAAAAATCCCGTAGCAGCCACATGATTCAGAATTTCAGGTATGACAAAAGAAACCTGATAAGCATCGACAGAACCGCTGGTTCCGGCAAAATTGGCGATAACCATTTCCCGAAACACACCAATAACGCGACTTAAAAACACCGATGCAATCATTATCAGGGAAGCTATACCGACTTTTTTATACATGCTGGCAGACATTAACTATCCGGGGAAATGGGTGTTAACACACGATTCGTGTGAGGCTTGATAGAACAACGGAAATGTATCTCTTTCAAATTGTTAGCGATGAACGAGTCGATTCGTCAAGGAACCAATTAGCCATTCCACAAACAGATTGCGCTGAACAGGAGACTCATTTCTGACAAGATAGAAATAAAGAAAATTCTCGGTTTGCAGGAGTGAGAAAGAAACAAAAAGATAGGTTAGTAAGGAAGGATAAACTTAAAACAGGATCCGACTTTTTCATTGTTCTCCGCCCAGATTTTTCCGTTATGCGCTTTTACGATCTCATAGCAAATGGCCAGCCCTAATCCCGTTCCTCCCGCACCTGTTTTTGTCTTGCTGCTTTGAATAAACTTATCAAAAACAGTGTCCAGTTCGTTTTCAGGAATACCGATACCTTCGTCTTTTACTGCCATGGCCAATCCTTCCCGCACCAGTTCGGAATCGTCGATGTAACCACTGTGTTCAAATTCGATATGGATCGCTTTCCCATCAGCAGTGAATTTGATGGCATTAGACAACAAATTTCGCACAACCTGTCCAATTTTATAATTGTCACAGGTAACTATTGTATTAACCGATGTTTCCTGCACATTAATCTTTACGTTTCTCTCATTCAGAGTTGATGCAAACTCTTCCACGGAAGAGCTAACGATCTGTTTTACATCTGTTGGTTCCATTTTATAAAGCATCCTGCCGGCTTCCAGTTTGGAAAGATCCAGCAAGTCGTTTAACAGGGAAAGCAACCGATTTCCGGCCATATTGATCTGGGTAAAATAATGCAGGATTTTCTCAGGAGCAACCTTTGAGATTTTACGAATCCCAAATTTGGAAAAGCTCAAAATGGCATGCATGGGAGTACGCAATTCATGTGACATGTTTGCCAGAAACTCTGATTTGGCCTTATTTGCAGCCTCGGAAGCTTCTTTGGCCTTTTCCAGTTCGATGTTGGTATTTCTCAGCTCTTCGATGTAACTTTTGGATTTTCTGTGCAGATAACTCTTTTGGGTTAGCGCCAGCGCCATTTGTACAACAGAAACCGTATCAAACGGCTTGCGAATGAACATCAGCTGATCCGTCATCCCCAGTTGGGAGATGATATCGTTCAGGGTGTATTCGGAATGTGCTGTACAGAGAACAACCTCAATATCCGGAAACTCTTTCCATATTCTGGAAACCGTTGTAATGCCGTTATACCCGGGAGGCATACGGATATCCATAAAGATCAGAGAATAAGGGAAACTCTCATCATTAGCCTTTCTAACCATTTGTAGAGCTTCGTCTCCCTGGTAAGCGTGGTCTATTTTGAACTGCGATAGCAACCCCATGCTGTTTTGTTCTTCCTTTTCTCCTTCGCCCCAAAAATGTTCTTCAAAGCTGGGGATTTTTTTAACAGATTCAGAACGATAAGAAAGTATCTTTTCGAAATCTTCATGAATACTTTCGTTATCATCAGCAATTAAAATGCGGTGTTGTTCCTTCGAAATATCATCAATCATATGATCCACGAACACGCTTCTGAATTAATTTAAGCTTATAAAAACAGATAATAAGCAAATGATCTAATTTAATTTTATCGCAATCATCATGAATCTTCAAGAAAAAGCAAAATCATACCTGTTTTTCGGTTTCAAGAGTATCAAAAGGTAATTTTTCCACTCCTTCAATCAGTTTTCGCATTTGTTCCAGAATCGTACCAGGATTTTTTAAAAGATGCTGCAATGTTATATCCTTTAAGAAAAATCCAGGATGAATATCAAGAATCTTAATTAACTCATTTAACTGATTCTCAAACACCAAATGGTCGTGAGGGTCGTAAAACAGGGGTATTAAACTGTACAACTTGATTTTTTCAGGTGTTATTCCCAGCTGATACCTGAAAATATTTCGACTATTCGTGGTTGTTTGTTCAAATCCCACAATTAACTTCTCTTCGGTAAGAACGTTGAGTATGTGAGATAATCGTTTTCTGTTCATCCCTAAATTGAGCTGAATTTCATCAAATCCCGGGGGATTTCCCTTTTTCTGGAAATCCTGAACAAGGTACATCATTACCTTCAGGGATGAACACAGCAAGGACTGGTCGCTGTACATGCCTTTGTTGTCTTGATATCCGGTTTGACTGTGATAATGGAAAACAAAAGCCATCACAGCCCCGGATAAAACCACAATCCAAATTACATAAACCCAAAGCAGGAAAATCGGAAACATGGCGAGTGACCCGTAGATCACATCCAGCTTGGAAAAGGACTTTAAATAGAAACTCACCAGGGAGTTACTCCCCTGAATTACCAACGCCGCAATCAATGCTCCCCTGAGTGCGGCAACATATCGTACCGATATCACAGGAATGTATAAATAAAGAACAAACAGTCCAGCAAAAATAACTAAAGTGGGAATCAGATGTGTGTACAGGGTTTCAACATAAACAAAACTGATTACCTCACTAAAATAGGGAATGGTTTGCAGATAGGGAGGAAGGGAAAAGACCAGTACCAGAATCATAGGACCAAAGAACAATGTCATTAAAAAGGACATAATATTCTTGAACCACATGCTCTTTTTTTCTGACAACCAGATCTCATTGATCGATGTATACACTTTGACATACAAAAACACTCCGGCAAGGAACAGGGTCGGAAATCCGATCACACCGAAAAATGTTGACGCTGCTGTGAGTTTTTCGAACTGATCGAATATTTTATTTACATATTCCGGGAAAAAGTACGTGGCAATGGTCTCCCTGATTTTGGTTTCAACTACGTGATTCTCCGTAACAATCCCCAGGATCGCAAAAAACGCTGCCAGAATCGGGACCAGTGTAAAGATGGTAGTGTAGGCCAATGACTGAGCCAAAACGGGTATTCGCCGTTCTCTGAACAGTTTTGCCGTCAAAAGAAAGACCCTGCCGGTTTTCAATAGAAAAGGACTTTTTTTAGTTTCAATGACCTTTTGAATAAAAACGGATTCCCATAAATTCATTGTTGCCTCTTAAGTTAAGCGCAAAGTAGTCAATCAAATGATCAGTGTTCAGTTGTAGCAAACATTACAACCAAATCCTCACAAGTATATTGTACCATCCCGGCATAAAAATTAATAAAAAAGGCGGTTTCCGACTACAAATATATCAATAATGCCACATATCGCATAATCCGGTTGCATTTTCTTATGTTTTCATCAAAAATGGAGGCTCATCCAAAAAAGCCCAATCCGAAACCCGGGTGTGCTGGCCGCATTATAACACACTCTAAGCTGATTTAAACGATCTAAATCTGTTTGTCTAATGTTTCGGTCTGGTTTTGTTTTACATGCATGGCCCCGAAGTCAATCATTCCGCGTTTAAGAAGTAGATCCTATCCAGATATTCCCTGGCTCTTCTCCTTCTTGTGACCAGAAAATTGAAAGAATGTAACCTTGAGGCTTAATCAGGATGAGCGAGCTGTTTTTATCTGAAATGTAACCTGAGTGCATTTAACATTGTCGTGCAACAGACACTCAAAATACAAGGTTGGTACCCAGTGGCTAAATCGAAAAAGAAACACAAGGTAGTGGTGAAATCTGAATTTTGCAAAGGATGCACTATGTGCATCGAGTTTTGTAAACCAAATGTTTTAAAATCATCAACAGATCTTAACAAAATGGGATACAGCTTCGCAGAAGTTTATAACAACGATGATTGCAATGGATGCATGGTCTGCGTTCTGGTCTGCCCGGATATGGTTTTGGAGGTGTACAGTGAATAAGATATTTATGAGTGGGAACCATACATTCGGTGAAGCTGCCATTCGAGCCGGATGCAAATGTTACTTTGGATACCCCATTACCCCTCAAAATGAAATCGGCGAGTACATGGCAACCAATCTGCCCAAAGCTGACGGCGTGTTTGTACAATCTGAAAGCGAAACGGCTGCGATCAATATG
>JAKSDL010000370.1 GCA_022360105.1 Pseudomonadota bacterium | reverse complement strand
TAGTTTGTTGTTTGATTAGTTAATGAACGATTTTTACGGAGAACATGGGATGGCAAATTTTGATGAAATTGGAAAAGCATTAGTAGATTGTAATGAAGATAAGGTTGTAAACATTGTAAACAGCGAGCTATCAGCAGGAACACCAGCATCGGATATTCTAGACAAAGGTCTCATATCCGGAATGGATATTGTGGGCCAAAAAATGGAAAGCGGTGAGATGTTTATCCCTGAAGTATTAATGTGTGCAAATATCATGAATAAATGCGTTGCAATTCTAAAGCCCTCACTAAGCGATGATACTTCCAGTAACAGTGGGGACGTCATCATAGGTACTGTTAAAGGAGACCTACATGATATTGGGAAAAATTTAGTAAAAATGATGATGGAGAGTGCGGGTATGAACGTTCATGACCTCGGTGTTGATATTGATCCAGTAAAATTTGTATCCGAAGTTAAAGAGAAAAACGCAAATGTCGTATGTCTATCTGCTCTTTTGACGACAACCATGCCTACGATGAAACAAACTGTTGAAGCTATTGTTGACGCAGGGTTAAGAGAACAGGTTAAAATTTTGGTTGGCGGGGCACCAGTTACCCAGGCCTTTGCTGATGAGATAGGCGCTGATGGATATGCAGCAGATGCCGGGTCAGCAGCCAGACTTGCCAAAACTTTTGCATAGAACTCTGAAGGAGAGGATGAAAGATTGACGCAATGCCATATATACTTTGGGATTAAGTTACCAAAATTTGCTGATTACTTGATGGCGTGATGTTTGTGTATTCGAATTTTCTGGCTTCCAATCCATTTTTTTAACTGAGAAATTAAAATCAACATTGAAAAATATCAGGAGTATTGAAATGTCATTCTTAACAAGCAGCTTTAATGAAATCCTATCAGCACAATTTAGTCCAATTAGTGATGACCAGCTTCAGGAAATCCACTATGCTAGCCTTGAAGTGCTAGAAAGAACAGGTGTAAGACTACATAATCAAGAAGCGATTGATATGCTCAAAAAAGCAGGCGCTTACGTGTCGGAAGGCAATAGAGTCCGCATACCATCGTTCATGGTAGAGAAAGCATTAAACTCAGTTCCTAAAAGGGTTGTTCTTTGTGATCGATTCGGTAATAGGGTCATGCCGTTGGAAGGACGGAAATCATATTTTGGAACCGGATCAGATTGCTTAAACATTTTAGATCATAGGACAGGAGAACGTCGCAAAGCCATATTGCAAGATGTTATAGAAGCCATTCGGGTATTAGAAAATCTTGAAAACATGAATTTTGTCATGTCCACTTTCATGCCTTGGGATGTTCCCAACGAAATAGTAGATCGATATCAAATGGAAGCTATGCTCTCCTATACCAGTAAGCCAATTGTAAATGTTAGTTTGGGACTGCAGGGCCTTAAGGAGTGTGTTGAAATGGCTGAAGTTGTGGCTGGGGGAGAAGAGGAACTTCGCAAGAATCCTTTTATCGCCAATTATGTAAATTTAACATCAGATCTTCTACATAATGAAGAATCCCTCGAACAACTATTATATTTTGCTAAGAAAGGTCTTCCTACAACATATGTAGCCAACGGAAATAGAGGAGCTATGGCTCCTGTAACACCAGCAGGTGCATTAGCACATCTCGCAGCCGGCAATCTAACAGGTCTGGTTTTATCTCAACTGAAACGAGAAGGAACACCATTTATTTTTGGTGGTTGGGGTATTGGAATGGATATGAAAACGTCAGTTTTCCCATACGCATCACCTGATATGATTGGCCTCCCAGGCTCTTATGCAAATTATTTGGGGATACCTTATTTCGGATTAGCCGGATGCAGTGATTCCAAAACTTTGGATGGTCAGGCCACCGCTGAGGCTGCATTGACCCTGATGGGTGATATTCTCACAGGAGCAAACTTGATTCATGATGTAGGGTACCTGGAATCAGGTCTTTTAGGTTCATTGGAAATGTTAGTGATATGTGATGATATTATCGGTTGGATTAAAAGATTTATGCAAGGGTTTAAAGTCGATAAAGAGGCACTAGCACTAGACGAAATTGACAAAGTAGGCCCTGATGGGGATTTCATCCAGAATAAGCATACTTTCAAACATTTTAAAGATGATTGGTATCCGAATATTATGGATCGAGGGAATCATGAAAGCTGGGTCAACTCAGGAGCGAAAACGATCAATGAGCGGGCTAATGACAAAGTAGAAAGCATTTTAAATAGTGCAAAACCGCAGATTTTATCGGAAGAAATTGAGGAAAAGATACATACCATGGTCAAAAATGCAGAGGCGGAAATACAATAATGCAACTAATATTCGCCCATAAAAAAGCTATGGATCATGCTTCATATAAAGGGATACACCAAGTTTGAAATAAATATGATGTAGAAAAAAAAGGAAGACATTATGAATAAAGGATCAGGTTCTATCAGTTCTAAAAAGGTGGACATTCAATTTGATCAAGGTCGTGATTGGCGCGCTCGAATAGGTTTTATTCTTGTCCCCACTGATGGCGTTATTGAAGGTGAAATGTTCAAGTTAGCTCCACCTGGAGTAGGTGTGCATTTTACCAGACTTCCTGGATCAGATGATGTCACGGTAGAAAATTTGCTTGCAATGGAACATGAACTTGAAGGCGCCGCATCCCGGTTTGTTTTTGGGGAGGATTTGTCAGTAATATGTTTCGCCTGTACTTCGGCGAGTGCACTAATCGGAGAACAACGTGTGAATGAAGCACTTTCTCGAGGAGTCCATCATGCAAAACCAACTAGCCTTATAAGTGGTGTTCTTCAGGCGCTTCGGGCATTCAAAGCCACGAAAATTGTTATTGCGTCACCTTACTTGGATGATGTTAACACACTAGAGGCTAATTACCTTGAGGATCAGGGGTTTGAGATTCTGGAATTTCAAGGCATGAATATTCTGCACGATTCAGATATTAGACGCGTTGACCCCAAGTTTATCAAGGATTACGCGAAAAAAACTGACTGTGATGAAGCAGAAGCAATATTTATAAGCTGTGGCGGCCTAAGAAGTATAGAAATTATTGATGCCCTGGAGCAGGAAGTTGGAAAACCTGTTGTGACGAGTAACCAGGCTATGTTTTGGAACACATTGCGCATGGCTGGTATAAAAGACAAAATTGAGGGTTATGGCCGGCTGTTTATTGAACATTAACAAGGGAACTTGGAAAATAACACCAAGTTCAAAGATGTCTTGAATTATAATTGAGCCTATTAAAGTCAACACAGTAAGAGGAGATAAATAATCATGGCTGTTTTTGAGAAATCTGAATATTTGCGAAGAGTTGAAAAGACTAAAAACAAAATGGAAGCGGCTGGTCTTGAAGTGCTTGTCATTGTTGATCCTGGAAATATGAATTATTTAACAGGATATGATGCCTGTTCTTATTATGTTCCCCAGGTAGTAATAATAAGCTCTGACATTGATGAGCCTATCTGGATTGGGCGTAAACAGGATGTTGCCTGTGCAAAACTTACGGTATGGCTCTCAGATAAAAGTATCATCGGCTACCCGGAAGATCTGGTCAATCACCCTATCAAACATCCTATGAGTTATATTTCCAGTATGATTGAAGAGCGGGGTCTTGGAAAAAAAATTATTGGTGTTGAAAAAGAAGCATACTATTTTGATGTCCGCTCGTATGAAGAGCTCAAACGACATTTGCCTGGAGCGCTGTTTAGAGACTCAAAACTATTGGTCAATAAGATCCGGGGCATTAAATCAGACAATGAAATTAAAGTCATGAAACAGGCTGGTAAAATTTTAGAACGCGTTCTTCAAGTAGCTATTGATAAGACGGAAGTAGGAGTAAGAGAGTGCGATCTGGCAGCTGATCTTCTTCACGCCCAGGCAAGTGGTGTAGCAGATTTTGGTGGGGATTTTACCAGTATCAATCCAATGATTTTTCCAGGCGAAAAAGGATCAGCACCGCATGTGACCTGGACAGATGCGCCAATCCAAAACGAGACAACTTTTTTATATGAACTGGCTGCTTGCCGTCATCGATATCAAACGCCTATTTGCCGTACACTTTATTTGGGGAAGAACCCTCCTGAAAAATTAGTAGAAATGTCCAAGATAGTCGGCGAGGGATTCAATGAAGTCTATAATTTTATCAAACCGGGAAAAACCGGTGAAGAGGTAGAAGCGGTTTGGCGAAAAGTTATCAGCAAAGCAGGTTTTACTAAAGATTCAAGAATTGGATATACCATAGGACTTGCCTATCCACCTCTCTGGAGTGAAAATACAATGAGTATGCGCCAAGGTGAGAAAAAAGTTCTCAAGGAGAATATGACTTTCCACGTACTTACTGCCATGTGGATGGAAGATTGGGGATATTCGTTAAGCGAACCTACTAGAATTACAGAAACGGGCTGTGAATCTTTTGCTGATTTCCCAAGGAAGTTGTTTATAAAAAATTAATATGTTCGACTTCACAATGAAGTGATTAATATATCATTTTTATACTTAAGGCCCTTTGGGTAGAGTATTATTTTTATTGATAGACTTATCACTTGTTGAAAATGATTGAAAATAGAAAAACAATGCCATTGGGTAAAATATCGGAAATTTAAAAGAGAACACATGTCACACATAATAAAACAATCTATTTTGGAGAATAAATTATGAAACTTTCAAAAGGCGCGTTTTTTCTCCTGGTTCCTTCTTTAACCCTTTTCCTTATGCTTTTGATTTTGCCCATTGCCAATGTAGCTGAAGAAAGCTTTCGGCTTTTTGTGCCTGGGCATATCGGTGCATCCAAGGATGCGCCCTACACATTTTTTAATTATAAAGAACTTTTTGAGCCGGCTTATCTTTTTTATTTTACAGAAACTCTACGGTTAAGCCTTATATGCTCTCTTGTGGGCCTTATGATCGGATTCCCGATGGCCTACATGGTGGCCCGCCTTCGTAGCCCCCTATTGGGAAAATTGGCTGTAGGATTCCTGATCGGCATGATGTTTCTGAGCACCATGGTCAGGGTATACGCCCTGCAATTGACTTTTGGTCCGACAGGCTTTTCTAAAATAATCTGCAGTATTTTAAACACAAATCCAAATAGTCGATTTTACACTGAACTGGTGGTCATATTCGGATTCTTACATTATGTGATCCCGATTTCAGCCATCACTTTGCTGGGCACTGTTAAAAACCTTAACCCAGGAATGGCTGAAGCAGCACAGACTCTTGGGGCACCTCGCTGGAAAGTACACATGGGAATCACAGTCCCCCTTTGTATTCCAGGAATTCTATCCGCCTTCCTGATCAGTTACACCCTCTGCATGAGCGATTTTGTAGTCCCCATGATTTTGGGTAAAGGAAAAGTTCTGTTCATCTCCAACCTCATTTACAGCAGATTCAGTGAGATTGCAAATTATCCCAGTGGCTCGGCGATAGCGATCGCCATGCTGCTTTTATCGCTGGTCATCATTTACAGCATCACCTTTGTTGTTA
>JAKSDL010000559.1 GCA_022360105.1 Pseudomonadota bacterium | reverse complement strand
CGTCGGATTGCTCATCTGGTTAGGTATCTGTTTTGTTGTCAGTTTGACGTTTGTTCGAAAGTACACCTCGCTCAGGTTCACGATGGCAGCCAGCGCAACCTGCCCCCTCGCTGTCGTACCATTCTTTCTTACTGGTCGTTCAAGTGGCGTAGGCATGGCGGTATTCGCTGCATGGCTCGCTATCATTGGCGGTCTCTGGCTTGTGCATCGACGGTCAGCGACCCCGGGGGTGGTCGTTCACTTTTTAGCCTGTTGTGCCTTCATGGCACTCCCAGCGATGGTTTGGAATTTGGGCTACTGGATTGTCGATGTGTCGCCTGCTGGCGAAGATCCCGTTGGTGCCATCCTCATTGTAGCTTGTACGCTTCCTTGCTATTTTCTGTTTTCGATTCCCATCATTGATCTGTTCATTTGGCGTACCTACCGGCCGAGCGCAGCGTGAAGGATAGATAATCGGGGATGCGGGAGAGATCGTCCGCCGCCTCGCCCCACTCGACTCATGTAAGCGATGCCGTTTCTATTGAGATAAATGGGGTCAGAGTCGAATGGCACTTAGCGTTCCATAAGCCGCACAGCGGTAGGCTAGCGGTTGGAGTAAATCACGGTCCAATTCGATCGCATCGACTTCACCACAGCGTTGTAATAGACCCTTGGTCAGCGCACCTTGACCCGGCCCGATCTCGACCAATTGCTCACCCGGGCGTGGATCGACGGCATCGAGGATGCGTTCGATCACGCCCTGGTCGTGTAGGAAGTTCTGGCCGAACCTTTTCCTGGGGCGATGGTTCAAGGGGTTGTCCTGGTGTTTTCGAAAGAAATTAATGAGTTAAGTTTCGGGTAAAATCAATTGTCCACGCAGATCAGGTTGTTAGGTGATCGTGTGAGAGATTAAAACTCGCTTCGATTTTCTCGGCGGTTGAGCTTTGTTGAAGAGGCTATCAGATCGATTCCGTCAGTTGGTTGCGATTCGAGCAGAGCTTCCTCGAGCCGAACGCCTTGGCACGTCTAACAGGTTGCCGAAAGCCGGCATCCCAATGGAATACCCCGCCAGCCAACTCACCGCAGTTGCGACTGGGTGCTTCTGCGTTCTTTTGCCTGCGTTAAGAAGCATGCCAGGATCTGTTGATGGCCCTCTTAGCGCCTTCGTGTTATTGAGTAAACGGATTCGCGAACCAACTTCTCGATCTTTAACTCGTCTTTACACTCAGCCCACAGAGCATCTATGAAGGAGCGAATAACATCAATATTCGTCATCAGATCCGCTGTCGGACAGTCCAACCACATGGAGAAAAAAGCTATCCTTCCGATTCGCCATCATGAATCGGGTTTGTACTGACCGTTGTAGCCAGACGATCGGATCAGCTTGGAACCTACGGGTCTTGCATCGAGCAGGGCCTGTCGAAGAATAACGGGGTGGACGACTCTTGTTTCGGAACTTCACGCGAAGCCTGTTTGCCTATTCCCGGCGCTTCCTCGCGTATTTGCTCCCATTCCGTCTGTGGGTAGGAGAGCTACGCGACCGGGATGTGCTGCGCGCCGACATCATCGCAGGCATCACCGTGGCGATGGTGCTGGTCCCGCAGTCGATGGCCTATGCTCAACTCGCCGGCCTGCCGGCCTACTACGGGTTGTACGCCTCGTTTCTACCGCCGGTGTTGGCCGCGCTCCTGGGTTCGTCTCGTCAGCTGCAGACCGGCCCGGTGGCGGTCGTGTCGCTGCTGACTGCAGCGGCACTGGAACCTATCGCCAGCGCCAATCCAGAAGGCTACATCGCCTACGCGGTGTTGCTGGCCTTGATGGTCGGGGGGTTCCAGCTGCTGCTCGGGATGTTGCGACTCGGTGCGCTGGTCGACTTCATCTCCCACCCCGTGGTCGTGGGGTTCACCAATGCTGCCGCGCTCATCATCGCCACCTCCCAATTGGATAAGATTTTCGGCGTCTCGGTCGAAAAAGGCGATTTCTACCTGCAAAGCGTTTGGCGGGTCCTCGTCGCGATCACGCAGGACACGCACCTGCCGACCTTGATCATGGCGACCGCCGCGTTGATGCTGATCGTAGTTTTGGTGCAGCGATTTCCACGATTGCCGGCCGTGCTGATCGCGGTCGTCGTCACCACCACTGCATCCTATCTGCTGGACTACGCCGGCATGGGCGGGGCCATCGTCGGCACCGTACCCGTCGGTCTTCCGGACATAGCCGTTCCGGCAATCGACTGGGGCGTGGCATCTCAGTTGCTTAGTACTGCGTTGGTCATCTCGCTGGTCGGCTTCATGGAGGCCATTTCGATCG
>JAKSDL010000943.1 GCA_022360105.1 Pseudomonadota bacterium | reverse complement strand
CCGGTTTCCGAAGCTTTGGATATCGTTGCCGACAAGATGAAAGAAACGATCAAAAACCATGGCAAGGATGCGGTCGCCATGTATGGTTCGGGTCAGTGGACCATTCCTGATGGTTATGCAGCATCCAAATTGTTCAAGGGTTGTATCGGTACCAACAATGTGGAAGCAAACGCCAGGCTTTGTATGGCCAGCGCGGTGGTTGGTTTCATGACCAGCTTTGGCATGGATGAACCCATGGGATGTTATGATGATATTGACCATGCGGATGTGTTTGTCACCTGGGGTAATAACATGGCCGAAATGCATCCCGTGCTTTTCTCACGCATGGTAGCCAACCGAAAACAAAAAAAGCACGTAAAAATAATCGATTTTGCCACCCGCAGTACCCGCACAAGTCTAGCTTCAGACAAATCAATCCTCTTCAGACCGCAAACCGACCTGGCGGTAGCCAATGCTATTTGTTATGAAATTATCCGCAATGGCTGGGTTGACAAACGATTTGTCAACAAACATGTCTCCTTCCACGAGGGCAAGACCAATATCGGGTACGGAACAGAAGATCATTTCAAGTTCAGCGATAAGCTTAACAAAGTCGATTTCAATGCGTTTAAACAGTTCCTGAAAGATTATACCCCGGAAAAAGTTGAAAAAATTTCAGGTGTGTCTGCAGCGGATATAAAATACCTGGCGGCTCTTTATGGTGACCCCAAGCTGAGGGTAACCTCTTTCTGGTGCATGGGAATGAATCAGCACACCAGGGGAACCTGGATCAACAACCTGGTGTACAATATTCATTTACTGGTTGGAAAGATCTCCTCCCCGGGTAACAGTCCCTTCTCATTGACAGGTCAACCTAGTGCCTGCGGAACAGTGCGCGAAGTTGGAACGCTCACCCACAAGCTCCCTTACGGTGTGGTTGCCAACAAGAAACACCGGGAATTTGCCGCCAAGATCTGGAAAGTCCCTGTCAGCAATATCGATCCCAAACCAAGTTATCATACGGTTGAAATGTTCAGGGCCTTGGACCGGGGAGATATTCGTTTCATGTGGGTCCAGGTAACCAATCCCATGGTCACAATGCCTAACCTGGTTAGATATCGCAACGGAGCTAAAAAGAACGATCGTTTTCTGGTGGTTTCCGATGTCTACCCCACACCAACCACGGATGTGGCTGATGTTATCCTGCCTGCAGCCATGTGGATCGAACGCGAAGGATTTTTCGGCAATTCGGAGCGAAGAACGCAACATTTTGAGCAGATCGTGCCGGCACAGGGTGAGGCCATGTGTGACACCTGGCAGATCATTGAGGTAGCAAGAAGGTTGGGCTACCGGGATAAGTTCCCCTGGAGTCGGAAAACCTATATTGAAGATATCTGGAACGAATATTCGCAATTCCACGACAACCCCAAACACCGGGTCGCTCCGTACAAGGTTCTTAAGCAACGGTCCGGTGTACAATGGCCATTTGTAAACGGCAAGGAAACCAAGTGGCGCTACAACGCCAAATATGACCCGGCAGCCAAGGGCAAGGATTTCGATTTTTACGGAAAGCCGGATCATCGGGCTCGCATCCTGTTAAGGCCTTATGAACCGGCCGCGGAATCTCCGGACAGGAAATATCCTTTTTGGCTGAACACCGGCCGGGTATTGGAGCATTGGCACACCGGCTCCATGACCAGAAGAGTCCCGGTGCTGCACGGAGCAATGCCGGCTGCCTATGTCGAGATCAATCCCAACGATGCTGAGCAACTTGGGATTGTTAACGGCGATCAGGTGAAAATTTCATCAAAAAGAGGGTCCATTGTGATGACTGCCAATATAAACGGGCGTGGGGTACCGCCGCGAGGCCAGGTGTTTGTGCCGTTTTTTGATGAGAAATTCCTGATCAATGAAGTCACTCTTGATGCGTTCTGCCCCATGTCCAAGCAACCCGATTATAAAAAATGTGCTGTTAACCTGGAGAAAGCATAATGGAACCGTCTACACAGTCCCCGGGCAAAATTGCCATCGGTTTTGCTCTCTTCTGCCTGATTGCAATAGGAGCCATCTCCGGGTTTGTTTTTATGGGTGGATCCGACACCGAGTCTATCCAGCCGACCGGAACGGTCATGGCAGCGACACCCGATTTTGACCATAAAGGAAGTGCAGCATTTCAGAGTCTGTATAACGCCAATGACGCCTATCTTTCCGGTTTTTCCAGTGAGAGAACCCTGGCAGAATTTTATTCCCGCAGACAGTATCCCGGCTCGCCGCCGGGAGTACCTCATCCCATAAAATCCGGTTTCAATACTGATCAGGCTTGTTTGTCCTGTCATGAAAAAGGTGGCTGGGTAGCCGAATGGAACCGTCATACCCCGGTGACTCCCCATCCGGAAAACCTGATGTGCCAGCAGTGTCACGTTTCAGGTCAGACCGATAACTTGTTCGTCGACAGTCTCTGGGAAAGCGTAAACTTACCACGATTGGGCGCTGCGCAATTGCCGGGTTCACCACCTCCGTTTCCCCATGATTTGCAGATGCGTGAAAACTGCATCGCCTGTCACACAGGACCAGGGGCAGTCACGGAAATTCGCACCAACCATGCAACCAGGGGGAACTGTCGGCAATGTCATGTCCCGCTCACGATAACGACATCTTTTACCAGGGACCTTTAACCGATCAACAGGGAGCTTATGAAAACCATAATTGAACAGAAGATCTTCGGCATCCTGGTGGTTTCCCTGCTTGTTATCGGTTGCCAGGGGTATGATGACCATCATGGTGTGATGGGTGTGATAGACACAGCCAACGCCTCCCCGAACGTTCCCGTAGCAGCAGAGATTTCGCCAACGGTTAATACTGTCAAAGTGACAAAACCATACCAGGGTGGGATCTTCTATGCTGAATCCCGCAAAGATAAAATCGGACGTTATCCCTGCAGCGGTTGTCACAATGGTAACACTGTTACGATTTCGAATGCCAGAGAGACGGCCCATGGGGAAATTGTTCTGAATCACGGAGCCGTGACCAAACCCGATGCCTGTCATACCTGCCATGATCCGGATTCACGTGATTTTTTGATTATCGAGGAAGGCATCAAAGTCGATTTTGATCACAGCTATCAAAAATGTGCCCAATGTCACTTCAGACAGGAGAAGGATTGGGTGGGCGGTGCCCATGGAAAACGATTATCGTTCTGGGAGGGTAAACGAGTTGTGGCAAATTGTACCAGTTGCCACAACCCGCATTCACCTCGATTTGAAAAGCGATGGCCCAGCACTTATTCACCGTCCGATGTTGTGTTGAATGTCCCGGAAAGTGAATCTGAATAACGTTCCAATGTCATTTCAAATATACTGGAAATAGTCACAATACTGCCGTTTTTGGCAGATATGAAGCGAGATCGGAAACAGACAAAGACAACAGGATGATATGTCAGATAAAAGTCTAGAAAAAGAGCGAGCAACGGACAGGAAATGTGATCGCCGGACGTTTCTAAAAGGAACTGCCGCTGCTTCAGCAGTAGGTACAGCCTTTGTCGCAGCCGGTTGCAATGGCAAACATTTACCGGGCAGTACGGAAGAATTTACTCTCAGGTGGAAGGAATACTTTAAGAGCAATTACCAGCTGATGACGGACGAGGAAAAGCTGGCTACCGTTGATCGCTTGGAAAAACTGGCAAAGATCCGTTATGACGTGGATGTGACCATGACAACCACACCACCACGAGAAAACATATTGTTTGGCTATGCATTTAATATTTCCAGATGTGAAGGATTTATGGATTGCGTCCAGGCCTGTGTTCAGGAGAACAATCTGGATCGTAAATCAAAAACCCAATATGTCCGGGTTTTTGAAATGGAACACGGCAACATGGACGTCACTTCAGGCAATGGAAAATATTATCATAAAGTACCGGTAGAAAACCGTTTTTACATGGGTATACAGTGCTTTCAATGTGAAAAGGCTCCCTGCATAAAAGCGTGCCCCACCAAAGCCACATGGCAAGAGAAAGACGGCATCGTAGTGGTGGATTATGACTGGTGTATAGGCTGCCGATACTGCATGGCTGCCTGTCCTTACTGGGGCAGACGGTTTAATTGGCATGACCCTGAAGTTCCTAAAGAGGAGATTAATATCAAACAGCACTACCTTGGCAATCGTATGAGAACTCGCGGTGTCATGGAAAAATGTACGTTTTGCGTCCAGCGAACAAGGGAAGGCAAGCTACCTGCCTGTGCCGATGCTTGCCCGACGGGAGCACGCGTGTTTGGAAACCTGCTTGACCCTAATAGTGAAATTCGCTTTGTTCTCAAAAACAAAAAGGTATTTCGGATGAAAGAAGAGTTGGGCACCGATCCCAAATTCTGGTATTTCATGGATTAATTGCCTTCCCAGGGCCTTTAAATAAAAGGAAAAGAGAATGATAAAAACAATTAGAAATGAATTGTTTCCCTTTCTTAGGGATGCGATTATCTGGAACTTTTCGGGAGGGATGCGATACCAGATCTATTTGTGCGTGCTCTTCGGATTTATGGTTTTGGGCTTTTATGCCTATCTGGTGCAATTCACCGAAGGTTTGGCTGTTACAGGCATGTCGGATGTCATCAGCTGGGGATTGTACATTTCAAATTTTACCTTTCTGGTAGGTGTTGCCGCAGCCGCAGTTATGTTGATTCTACCGGCCTATATTTTCAAAGATAAGGATTTTCATCGCGTGGTGATCATTGGGGAAGGGGTAGCTGTCGGTGCCTTGGTGATGTGCCTTCTGTTTATTCTGGTAGACCTGGGCGGCCTGCTAAAAGCCTGGCACCTGACCCCGGCGATTGGGTTGTTTAATTGGCCTTCGTCAATTCTTACCTGGGATGTGATTGTATTAAACGGCTACCTTGCTTTGAACGTGCTGGTACCTGCATATATTTTGTTCTGCCACTATCACAATCGGGAACCCAGTGAAAAAAAATACAGACCCTTTGTTTTTCTCTCGATTTTTTGGGCCGTATCGATTCACATGGTGACCGCGTTTTTGTATGAGGGATTACCTGCCAGACCATTCTGGAACAATCCGTTGCTCGGTCCGCGTTTTCTGGCATCAGCTTTTGCGGCAGGGCCTGCCCTGATTACAGTCGTGCTGGTAATTATTCATATCAACAAACTTTACCACATTGAATACCAGACCTTTAACAAGCTTCGAATTATTATCGTGGTCTCTGCAGTAATCAATCTGGTCATGTTATTCTCTGAAATTTTTAAAGAATTTTATACACCAACCCATCACAGTTTATCAGCCGTGTATTTGTTCTTCGGATTGGAAGGCCACTCCTCGTTGGTCCCGTGGATCTGGACCTCTATCTCTCTTAATTTGCTCTCCACGTTGGTATTGGCCTTCAATCCGTTTAAAGAAAAAATTTATGTTTTGATGACAGCCTGTATTGTTCTGTTTGTGGCTATCTGGATCGAAAAAGGCATGGGTCTGATTGTTCCCGGACTTGTTCCTTCTCCCCTTGGAGAGATCGTAAACTACACCCCCAGTTGGGTAGAAGTCTGTGTCACCCTCGGTATATTTGCCCTTGGAACATTTGTGGTTACCATGTTGATCAAACCTGCCCTGGTAATAGAAGCACGATACGAAAACAGGTAACCACCGAAACCTGCCCACTTCGCCATGGGCAGGTTTCACCCTTCTCTTGCCTCCAGAAGCTCCCGATGGGCAACAAGTTGCCCATCCTACAATCCCTGCAGATCTCCCCAATGGACTGGCTGCATGGAAATTGTAGGATGGGCTTGCGCAGCACGCCCATCAACCGGATATCGCATAAGTATCTCTGATCCAAACCGTTATAGACGCTCCCGATGGGCAACAAGTTGCCCATCCTACAATCCCTGCAGATCTCCCCGATGGACTGGCTGCATGGAAATTGTAGGATGGGCTTGCGCAGCACGCCCATCAACCGGCCTTCCAGTTAATATTGATGAGCAACAAGTTGCCCATCCTACAATCCTCTTATAAAAACATTTGGTAACAGCAAGCGTAGCTTTCTCGATGCAGAAAATCTGAAATTTAAAATCATAAATCTAAAATGTGACCCCCGTCATCTGGTCTCAAGAATCGATCGTTTTAATTGGATCATATTCGAGTAGATTTATAAATCGATTTCCGTTTATTTGAAAAACCAATTGTTACCGGAGGCGGTTTTGCCACGATCCAAATCGATGATTCTTCCTTATCTCAGTCTATTTGCTGCTACCTTTCTCTGGGCAAGTTCCTTTATAGCCCTCAAAACCGCTTTTACCGTTTATGATCCTATGGTGGTGATTTTCGGCAGGATGATCATAGCCTTGATCTTCATTCTGCTGTTTTTAAAACCGTTGAGGAACATCCAATTTAGAAAACATGACTTCAAATATTTGTTGTTTCTTGGTTTTTGCGAACCCTGTCTGTATTTCGTGTTTGAAGCCATTGCCTTAAAAAACACCTCTGCTTCACAGGCAGGAATGGTAACTGCAACTTTGCCCTTGATTGTTGCTATCCCCGCCTGGTTTTTCCTGAAAGAGGAAATGACCGCCAGGAAGATATTAGGATTCACCCTTGCAGTAGGAGGTGTGGTGCTGCTGAGTATTGGAAGTGATGTAACTGAAAATGCTCCCAATCCGCTGTTTGGAAATTTTATGGAGTTTATGGCGATGGTGGCAGCATCGGGCTATATCATCACCATGAGGTATCTTAGTACCAGCTATTCATCTTTGTTTGTAACCTCCTTTCAAGCCTTTATTGGCAGTATCTTTTTTCTTCCTTTGTTAGCCCTTCCCACGACCACTCTTCCTACCTCCTTTGAGATCCTGCCTGTTTTAGCCATCATCTATTTGGGCATATTTGTCACTTTTGGTGCTTACGGATCTTACAATTATGCCATCAGTAAAATACCTGCCAGCCAGGCCACTGCGTTTATCAACCTGATTCCGGTGTTTACCTTGGTGATGGGAGTATTGATTCTTGGAGATAAACTGACCCTGATGCAAGGTATTGCGATTGTTATCGTATTTCTGGGAATCTATGTCAGTCAGATGAAAAGTAAAACCAAACAGCCCTGATCAGTTTTTAGGCATCCGATTTTGTGCGGTAACCTTCTGAGCCTGCATCCTTTCGTTATCAGTTATCGGCCGTCTGTTATCACTCCAGGGTGAAAATTTCGCTTTCTATCTTCATATTTAAAGATAAAAGATTGCGATTCGGACTTATTTTCCTGTATACTATGAGCACCGAAATCAGACGATTTATCTGGTTCCTTTTATAGCATTGATTCCCTAAAGCGAGGT
>JAKSDL010000705.1 GCA_022360105.1 Pseudomonadota bacterium | reverse complement strand
TTAGATCGACTTTACCCGACTCAATCGGAATCTTCCAGAATACGACATTAAATTAATGTATCACATTACGTACATTTTAGCATAAAACTTCGCTTTGCTTGGTTTACAAACAGATACTTTTATTTTGGCTTTGGTTCTTTCCTAAGTTATCGGCTATCGATTATCAGTCTGCGGGATAAGTATTCGCGGTTTGCCGGAACCATAAAAACCATCTCTTCGATTTGTCAGCAACCTTTACTATTAACCTGTTTCTGCCCAAGCTTGATAATGGTTCATTAAAATAGAAAGCGGAACTTTCACAAAAGACCGATGACTGACTAAGAGGGCATACGTTTTAGGTTTTACATGGCATGGGCCAAGAGCGTGGCATGGTAGCCACTGTCACTCTGCACATTAAAAATGTAGGTTGGGATAAACAGTGGTATGCAGCAATTATTTCACCTGCCAGCCGATGTCATCCTGAACAAGCCTGACCGGTTTTAAACCAAACGGTTCATCGACCAGATTGCGCTTGAAATTCATGATTTCAATTTCCTGAGCTTCGACTTTGATTGATACGAAGTCTTCACTGGCAGGGCCACCCGGAAAAAAGAGAACCCATGATCCCATCCAGTGTTTCTTCCTCACCTCTTTATCCTTTAAAATAAATGCTTTCCCATATATGATCAGGTTGGCATTTTCCCGATCGCTACCAAAAGCCAGGGTCACATGAGGATTGGTTTCAATCTCCTTAACTTTTCTCAAATTCGGATTGGTCCCCAGCCAGATATCCATGGTATCCAAGTCTACAATTGGCTGCACCATCCTTGCACTTGGCCAGTCTCTATTGCTATGGGATATTAAGAAACAGTATTTTGAAGCCTTTAACATTGCTCTAATGCTGATAAGACAATGATCAAGAGAGGGATCAAATGCTGCCTGCTTGCCCTGTTTGAAACGATCAAGCAGTTTATGACCGATTGTTTTTTTTAATCGAGTAAGCATCTTGAATTAATGATGACAGTGAATAACTCCTACATCCCGTTGTCTAAATGGGAAGGCAAATTGAAGGTAAAAATCATGCCGTTGGTTTGTCCGGTTTTAAATTACATGGCGGCAGTCTTTTCGTTCTGAACCATCCCCACCAGCCAAACATCACCAGACCTAACCAGACCAGGATATCGATAAAGGTCATACCGTTTACATCAATTGCCACTTTACGAAAAATGGAATCCCAAAACAAACGACCTGATCCTTCTTTCCATTTGTAGACTTTCCCCGAAGAATCCAAAGCCCACAGACAGTCGTACGAATACGCATAATCGTGCACCAGCCCCGGAATAAACAACAACCCCGTAGGAGAAAGGATACTCCAGAATATTCTGGGAACAGAAGCACCATTAAACACAAATCCTTTGGGAATAATGATTGTGGGATCATTCCCAGGTAAATCATACTCCCAATCCTCAAGAAGCTCCCAATTTCTGATTGAAGTAATCCAACGCCAGATTCGGACCAGGATGAAATGACCTTTCGTTTCAATGGGTATCGGTTGTACCTTCGGCATGTTCATATATAATGACCTCCTTTCTACGGCTCGATAAAAACTGCTTGTATGATTTCATCGGTAAAGATTTTAACAAAGAAACTATCAGGTGCTATGAAATACAGACTTAGCTGAAGTTTAATTTTGCGTAAAATTTCAATGAAATATTTGCTAAGCAATCATTACCTTGTCACTTGGACTTGCTTTCGTCACCTGGTCTCGGAAAGCAACAAGACATTTAAGGGAATAGATCTTTCAAGTATAGCTCTCATGGGCATTCAGAAAAAAAACAAGATCTGTGCATACAATGTATAGTTGCGGTAAGGGGAAACCCGCAATGGTTTGAGTATAGTAGAAAAAAGGTGAAAGCTGAAGGAAAACGGGTCGTCAAAAATCTTGACTGATGCCCTGTATAATGATGCACCGCTATCCTCAGCGCAAGAAGCGAGGCTCACAGCCTCGAAATTTCGTTGCTTTGATCAGGGCAGAAGGGGTTTGAGGGGTTGAAAGAATATTTGCAAACACTTTCCAGGTTTTTTGGCGGTCTTCAGCGATATTGACTTTTGATTCAACATAAGCTTTGATTATATCCTCTCCCAGGTTGTAGTTGATCACATAACTCCCGGCATATTCGAAAAAGGAAATCATCTTCTTTGCCCGCTCAGGTGTGGCAAGCGTGTATAATACGAGCCATTCTACCACATCATCGTTAGTGAACCGACCATCCTGATAATTACGGGCAGCCTCGTTGGTAGCATAGTCAAGACCATGTTTCAACGATATGATTTCGTAATACTGTTCCACTTGTCCGGCATCCAGGCCTGCCAAAGGAAACAAGACTTCTTTTTCGAAGCAGTGTCTTTCATTTTCCGGAAAGGTTATTTTTATCCCGTAGTTGGCAGTTCCTTCTGCAATAAGAGATTGTGGACTGAACAAAGGGTAGACCGAATATTCCATCCACCCCAGCCCTAGGAACAGCTTGTTTTCCAGAAGCACATTATACACATGATGCCCCGGATACCCTTCGTGGGCAGCAAGGTCAATCGCCCTGTCAATGTAACTGGGCAGATCCGTATTGAGCTCGATCAGGCTGTGACTGTTGCCCTTGTACCAGTTATAGGCTGTCCAGACTTTATTAGTGACATAGGCCACGGTAAAACTTTCATGTTCCGGAAGAGTCATATGTTGATGAGTTCTCCTGGAGCATTCTTTGATGGCGGCCTTAAATACTGAATCGAGTTTATCTTTGGGTATAATAAAATTCTCGTTGAACCGGTTAAACCTATCCGCGATTGGTCCGTTTCCAGGCAAGGCATCTTCAATTTTTGTCAGCAGCTTTTTAAAGTAAGTCTCATTATTGATCGGGGCCACGGCATCATAAAGACGTTCAGATTCTTCATCAAAAGAAAACTTTCTTCCGGAAAGCATTTCTATCTTGGCTTGAACCGCCTTAAGCTGTTTCCCCAGGGCAGCTTGCCTCTGTTTTTCAAAAGACTCTAAAGAGTCAGATTTCAAGCTATTAAGCTGATCGATCAGTTCTACAACTCTGGAATTTAACTGATCAAAGGGAAATGGCTCCTGTTTCTCAGCTAGTTTGGTTCGCCATTCTTTTGGACCATAATAGGCATCCACATAATCTTCATCGTAAAGTCCTATTTCCAGGACAAGCTTCACGTAAGCTTCTGCAATCTTGTTCATCACTTCGTTTTCCTTTGTTTGGACAATTCCAGTACACCCCAATAGACACCTTTGATCACTTCCTTCATCTTCTCAAAATCCAGGGTTTCGATGGTATCTGTTTTTTTATGATAGTGTGGATTTCTGAAGAATGCCGTATCGGTAATCATAATGGCGTCCATGTCGTGCTTCCAGTAATTCAGGTGATCGGAAAAATCGACCCCTTTTATTGAGGAAGGAGCCGCCAACGTTTCAACATCGATCGATGTCAGACTCAGACTTTTTTTAAAATGATTCTTCAAATGAGAACTGCTGAAATTGCTGACCACAGCAATGAAATTGCCTGTTGTGGGGTAAATTAATTTCATTACGGATACCGGGAATTCCTGGCTATCGGGCTCTTCTGTGAAGTACCCTATCATCTCCAGTGAAATCATCCCTATAACATTTTCCGCTGATTTACTTACCGATTTTGCATGTACAAAGCTTCCCATCTGCTCCGTTCTGAAAAATGGTGGTTCTTCCAGGGTAAACGCCACAAATTCGATTCGAATACTCAATTCGTTTTCATGCGGTTTGAGCAGCCTGGCCAAGGTAAGAAGTCCCGCTACTCCGCTGGCATTATCATCAGCTCCATCCTGTTCTTCATACACATCGTAATGCGCGCCAATTATCAGGCGATCCGCATTAGCCGGACCCAACGAGGCAACAACATTTTTATATCCTTTCCCGTCAACCAAATAAGGTTGAAAGGAAGGTTGAAGACCGTTCTGTCCGAGTTGTCGGGAAATAAAATCGGCAGCTTTGTTTAAAGAGTTCACATTTTTGAAGTTTCGGTAGGGCCTCAAACCGGTTAAAAATTCCACCACATGAACAAGCTCTTTGGTCTCAATAGACACCTCCGGAAAGACGTTTTCCCGGGCTTGGACAGCAGGCAAACAAATAATGGAAAAAGTTATGAGAAATACCGGGATACCTTTTAGAAGTTTCATACATTCAAACCAGTTAATTTTTTTTTTGTAGAGCTGCTATCTAATTGAAAACTAGCAGCCGGATCAAACACATGGTTTGTTGGGCAGACTCATTTTACAATTTATTCCTTCAAGGTCTAAAAAATTGAAAACGATGCTTTTATATTAGACCGATAGCAGAAATCCGATAACTGATATCTGTCCAAGGTGGAATGTTTCCAAAACCACATGATCAAGAAAAATTGTTACGCCCGTTAATACTCTGAGCCATATGCCACAAGTCAGATCTTACTTTGCCGATAACGAAAGTTACAGATGTCATCTCCATCCATGATGGTTTTGGTTCGTTCCAATCGGATATCCGGGTTGAATCCATCCATGAAGGCAAAATCGCGGCAACAGGATAGTACAGTGCCAAGATCTTTCACTCCAATTCTTTCATACATATCAGCATAACCGCATCGCGTGACGTCAAACCGGAGTTCATCCTGCTTCAACTCAACATTCCGGATCTCCATGATTCCATCTCCCGCCCAGACTTCCTCAACGATTTTTAGCAGATCGGCCAGTGAATTTCCTGAGTAATGCTTGGCCAAATCTTTGCCTGATTGAACAGCATCCTCACAAATGATCTTCTTTGCCAGCTCATGGGTTTTTTCCTCTCCAAATTCTTCAGCGAAACCCCGGATCAGGGAAGCTACCAATGGAGCCTGGATTTCTCGTTTTTCCAGGTGGGTTACGTGTGGTTTCTTTTCCTGTTTGTTCATCTTTTTATCTCCAGATTTGATATTCACAAGCGTTTTGTCGGGATGTGTTTGATTAACTCATCGATTCGTTTTGCCAAAATACTCGAAGAGCAAATGAAAGGCACCCAATGCAGCTCCGCCAAAGATAAGGGCGTTGGAAGTCATTGAACTAAATTCGTAATTGCTATTCCCCATAAAGACGGCATGTAGAATTCCGTGGACAATTAGAAAAATACTGACGCCCAGCTGCGTTCGCAACCTGATCTGTTCATTGGTACTGGCCACCAGCGAGATAAGAACTGCAAACAACGGTACATGGAACAACAAAAACACCAGTTGACCGGTATCATCAGGTAACCAGCTGGTCAAGGGTAGGATTCGCCATTCATGGTGAGTCATTGCGTCCATTTCGTGTGTCAAAAGAGTTCCCAATCCTAAATAAAATACAATGTTTTTCATAGCCCTTTCCATTTCAGTTTTTCTCAGGAATAAATGTCGTGTTGCTGCCCATTTTGTTGACCTTATTCAAATTGTTTTCATGAAGATCGCAATTAAAACAAGCCGTTTTGCAAGGTGCCGTCAGTATTATTTTGTCACTCGCAGCCATTTATCTCCAAAAGCTAAAACGTCTTAATGAACATAATTATTTGGCTTGGATTTATAATTAAAAATTTCAACGACTTTTTCCATAGGGATTTGGAAAAAGCTACAAATGATAGTGTTGAATGTGGGCTGTGCAGGCTAATAGCAAGGGCGGGAAAACAATGAAGAATTGATTTGGTGCTGTGGTGCTGAAAAATAAGTGAGAATCAAGGATTTTGAATTGCCCTCTTTTGACTCTTTAAAACCAATCATTCAAGTGTTTTAGCCATTTCAAAAGCTTCTTTGAAGTCATCAACAGAACCTGCCAGATCAATAGAAGAAATATAATGAAGTTTGTACAGCTTTTCCATTAAGGTTTTGTCAACAAGTTTTGATTGGCTTTTATCACGATTTTTTCGTCCAACTTTTACTTTTTTAGACCTGTTATTGGCATTTCCGGTCCGAAAAGTTGAGGTTCGTGGGAGATGAGAGAATCCCTCTGACATAGCTTTGTAAAAGTCATGAATGGTTTTTTCATAGTTATTGATAATGTCAAAAACCTGCGACATGCTCAGACTAGAATTCATTTCCATGATGTCCCTCTTTCCTGTTAATGTTGAATGCAACCTATTCAATGTTAGGATTATCTCATAAAAAACCAAGCAAAACAATATTTTATTTCATTAATCTTAGAGAAATTGGCATTCCTATTGACTAAACTTTTAGAGTGAAGTCTGTAAACAACGACTATTGCTGTTCATAACCTTGTTCAAATTTATATGACGAAAAACTGATTTTTTTTAATAAAAACTGAGAAAATATTGAAATCTTCAGTGATGTTGTATCGAAATTTTTAGGAGATCCTTGCAATTTTAGAAAATTTAATCCGATTATAAATAATTGACATCCCAGTCTGGAAAACCTTTAAGTCCGGGTTTATCGTTATTGATTTTCTACCAAGTGGTATTAAGCTCCGGAGGAGCGGTATAAAGTAGCCAGCGGTTTTAACCGCTGGTAGACCAATCACGCACTTTCCAGAGTTCCAGAGGAACGACACATG
>JAKSDL010000924.1 GCA_022360105.1 Pseudomonadota bacterium | reverse complement strand
CGTTGGAAGCAGCTTGGTACTTCCAAGTTTAGTGCTTTCAGCATTCAGCGATCAGCTCTCAGCCGGTTTTTGCTTACAATTGTTATGTCTTCAGCCGAAAGCTGACAGCACGTTAATCTTCAAGCTGAATTCAGGCGTCTGACATAAAGCTGGATAAGGGTTTAGCAACTTTCCGTTCAGGCACTGATTAACAACTATTGTATCAAACTATTGCGGGGCAATCCATTAACAAGAGATGATTTTTACAACTCTTCATCAAAATCCACATAATTACAGGCTAGTTCAACAACCTTACCGCTGGAAATCAATTCAGCCAAATTCTGCAGTTCGTCCGACATAACCCGATCCTTTTTTACAACAGGAAAAATATCGGACACTTCAGAAAGAATAGACTCACCCATGGGATTCAGTTTTCGTAAAGACGGATCTACCGCGTATTTTTCCTTAAGCTGAATATCCAACGAGAATGGATTGGTGATTTCACCCAGGTTTTTTTCTATCTTTTTGAAACGTTGCCTAATTCCTTTTGAAACAGGCACTTTTGAGGGGATGTATTCAAGCAGCTTTCGTATGGCGGCTGCCTGACTAATATAAGCCATTTCAATTGCCAGAATGTAAGAAAGCTTCGGTAATGCCTTCATGATGCGGACTGCCAACCCGGCCCCCATGCTGACATGATCCTCCTGACCGGTGTTGGTGGAAATATTGAATAGGTGACTGGGCATGGCCTCCCCCCAGATGGCATTTGCCAAAGCAGCCGAGCTGTATTCCGGCATCATCATGGCACTTGATATGGCTTTCAACTCATCTGACAGTTCCGGCCATTTCAAATCCCGCCCCAATCCTTTATTACGATTGTCATCAACAAACCGTGCGCAACGCTGATTAGTAAGTCCGGCCATGATTCCCATAGCCTGAATCAGATTGTAAATCTTTGTCGCCACCGGCATACCATGGAAATGACCCCCTGAAACAATATCTACAAATTGATTTCGATAGTTTTTATAGGACTCTTCCCGATTATCCTCCGAAACCGGCAAAACCAGCGGATTATCTGTCACGCTGTTCACTTCTCTTAATAGTGTATTCAGGCATTCATCAATCAATTCCGAGCAACTGCCTAATATCTGTGCAGCACACCTGATGTTATAAGGATCTTGAATTTCACCGTCAATATGATACTCCCTGTGTGCTTCTCTTAGTGGAGAGCCTTGCATTAAATTAAAAATCCAGGCTGCTGTTTTCTTGGCGCCCGGATGCGGCCTTAATTCATGGAGGTCTTTTCTGAAAGGAGTTTCCGTGGATAACATTACTTGGGCTGTCATAGCTGTCTGAATGCAGGCAGTTTTTAGATAAGTCTGCATTTGCAAACAACAATAGAGTCCGATCGCTGTCATGAACTGGATACCGTTGTTAAGCGCCAGCCCTTCTTTCATCGCAAGTTGCAGAGGCTCTATCCCGGCTTTTTTGAAGGCTGTTCGTGCGTTCATTATTTTATCCCGATACAACACCCTGCCTTTACCCATCACTCCCAAAGCCAAGTGGGAAAGGGGGGCTAAATCTCCACTGGCACCTACAGACCCCAGTTCAGGAATTAGTGGCAGAATGTCATGTTTCAACAGCTTCAATAATTGGTCTACCAGTAGGGACCGGATGCCACTAAATCCATGACAAAGAGATTGAGCTCTCAATAAAATCATCATACGGACAATCTCAGGTCGCACCATATCGCCAAGACCCACCGCATGAGACACGATCAGGTTCTCCTGCAATTTGGAAAGATGATCGTTGCTTACCTGCAAATCCACGTTATGTCCAAATCCTCGATTAAAGCCATATGCCGGAAATCCCTGCTCTTCGATAAAGGTTTCCAATTGTTTTCGACGTTTGTCTAATTCACGCCTGGTTTCTTTCGATAGAGTCACACTAGCCTTCCCCTGGCTGACAGCACTGACTTGATCCAGGTTAATCTCTTTTTTATGATGCAATTCAATTTTCATGATTTCCTCTAAAACAATACAATGGGAATTAATGTTTTATGCTGGTAAACAATAGTTGATCTTTCCCTGCTATTCCGAAATTGATCCAAGATATACAATATTTTGATTATTATGCTGACAACGGTAGGGCGGGGCTACGACCCCGCCGACAATCTCTTGTGATGCAAAAACCCGAGGAACCTTGCATAAACTTAATTCATAGGTACAAACCCATTTAACTTTTTTACTCATTCTTCCAAGCCAATCCTCCGGCGGCCACGTAGGGCCGCCCTACCGTTGGTAATCTGCTTCAATTAAGATAATGTCACGATAAATAGGCTGGCAGACGGGAGGGCGGGGCTAAGACCCCGCCGACAATCTCTTGTGATGCCAAAACCCGAGGAACCTTGCATAAAGCTGAATTATAGGCAGAAACCTATCTATCATTTCCT
>JAKSDL010000264.1 GCA_022360105.1 Pseudomonadota bacterium | reverse complement strand
GACGCATGGCTTTGTGTGAAACGACAGAACAAAAGCTGTTTTTGCTGATGACCCTGGGAGACGATCGCTCCATCGAAGCCACCCACATCATGGGAGAAAGACGATATTTTAGAAGTTAGATTGATGATTGATTTTGGGATATAGACATTTATTAATCTAAAATCAATATATTCACACCTTTGCACATTACTTTTGAATCAGAAAGATCATGACTGTACCTCATCCTGAACGACAGTGAAGGATCTGTCAGAATCCTTGAGCGGTTTTTTACTACTCAGACTTTGTCACAATGAAGTTGGTGGACCCACTTCGCTTAATCCTCCCTGTAATCTACACAGCATTCCCCGTAAATTCAAACATTTAGAGCCTGTAGGATGGGCAATTTGTCGCCCATCATCTTTATCAAAATCCTGTCGGTAAGGCCTTAGCCTACCCAACCACTGATTCATCAGAATCTTGACTGAAGCAGGATACAAACGGTAGGGCGGCTCTATGTGGCCGCCGGAAGGTTGGATTGGGAGAAAGAGCAAATAACATTAGATGTTTTTCCATAAATCGGTTTATGCAAAGTTTCCCACCATTGTTTGATGAATACTTACCTCACAGCCTTTTTCTTTCTTGAGCATATCTACAACCATTTTTCCCCGGTTAGTTATCTCTTCATTATCAGCTTTATTTAGCACAACGATTTTTCGACTGGAGTCGGGAGAATTCTTAAACAAACCACTTTGGGAACAGATCAGCTTCACCAATGTGGATTCGGTTATGTGACTTCCCAAGGGCTGCGAAGTCAAATCTGCAAGAAGGTCAGGGCGATGAACGTTAGCTTCGTTGATTGGCTTTCCCAGGCTGTCCAATCCAACTATCCCAATTATGATTGAAGCAGTCCCGGGAATAACCGGTTCTTGGGGGGCCGGAGCCTTGATAGGTTTCTGCTTGGCCCCATCTGCTTCAACCAGGATATAGTCATACCTGCCTTCATTGACTGCTTCATCGATTTCATCCGCAGCAAAGCCTATCAGTTTGTTTTGGTTCCGGTCGACTGTCAGGGCAGCAATATCGATTTGATTGCCTATGTTTGGCCAACGTATTTCCGACCCATGAAACGGCCCCGGGAACAATTTCCAGTTGTCCCTTTTTTCATATTGGGGATGAAACATTTTGGTGGTGGTTGTGACAAGTACCTTTTTTTGGGCTGCAATCAAGTATTCTGCCAGCCGGTACACACAAGTTGTTTTACCGCCCGCCCCCACAACAGCAACCACGGCTTTTGGTGATGGTAGAATCGCCTCGATTTGCTTGACCAGACTTTGTTTCACCTGACCCCTTGCCGCTTTAATAACCATTGGTAATCCTCTGGTGTATCAATATCTGTCACAATCGCATCTGCTTCTATGTCCAGGTATTCGATTACCTCCTGGTGTCGCTTGAAAAGCTCTCTTCCCCCGGTATCGCCCCTGAGTTGTTCCAGTTCCTTAAAAAGGGATCTGTTTATCAATACAGGATTCCCTCTTATGCCATTCGTTTTGGGAACAATAAGTGGCGAATCTGTTTTTATGTATCGTTGAATGATGAGATCAATAATGTCGCTGCTGATCAACGGCTGATCGCCCAACAAGAAAATCACAGCTTCACATGTTTTGGAGACAGCCGATAAACCAACTTTTAAAGAGCTGCTTTGTCCGGACTGATAATGCTGGTTTTGAATAGTCTCAACATCGTTTAATTCGATTCTTTTCTTGATTATCTCAGCCTCATGTCCCAGGACCAGAATTACCTTCGACAGCAACGATCCTGTGGCGGCATCAATGACATGTTGCAGCAGCGGTTTTCCACAATAAGAGAGGAGCTGTTTGGTCTGTTTCATCCTGCTTCCTGCACCGGCAGCCAGAATTATTCCCGTAATTTCTTTTTTCTGCTGAGAAAATTGAATCATTCAACTAACATAGTGTGAAATACGACCAAAACGTAACGCATTGGAGCAAATAGCCATCTGAATACTAATTAACTCCATTTACACAGCGAATCTTAAACTAACCAAATTATGCCATGAAAGACATTATCAAAGCTACCGTCAAGTACCTGAAATCAGGGCGGCATCTGGTGATGGCCACAGTGATCAAACACAAGGGATCTACCCCCAGGGAAGCCGGAGCCCGATTAATCATCCTTGAAGACGGCACAACTCAGGGCACAATAGGCGGCGGTCTGGTGGAAGCCAAGTCTATAGAAGCCGGTAAAACACTGTTTGAATCAAAATCTTCACTGCTGCAAAAATTTGATATGACCCAGCAGACCTTCAAGTCCAATTCGATGATCTGCGGTGGCAATATGACCATAGTCCTTGAGTATATCCAAGCTGATGATAAGAATGTCTTGTTTTATGAGGCTGTGAAAAAGGTTTATCAACAAAGGGAAGAAGCCACCTTTATTTTCAAACTGGATGAAAACTCCGACGGCACCTGCGTATTATGCAAGGGACTGGCTGCAGGTAGCGTTGTAACTCATGGAGATCTTGCCTGTTCCGAAACCTTGTTGCACCAGATTCATTCCACGATTCCCGAATCAAGAAAACCTGGATTGATTGCCATAGAAGAAGATAAATACTGGGCAGAACCGCTTCTATTTCCCAAAAACCTGGTTCTGTTCGGAGCCGGGCATGTTTCACGAACCACTGCCACATTAGGTGTTACAACAGGTTTTGATGTTACCGTTGTCGATGATCGTCCCGAACTGGTTTCAAGGGATTTTTTCCCGGAACCCATTGAATTGAAATCTGTCGAAAATCTGGATTCCTGTTGTAGTGAACTGCAGATTGATGAAAACAGTTTTCTGGTTGTTCTAACCCGCAGCCATATTTTCGATAAATCAGTCCTGAAACAAACCTTAAAACAACCATTTGGCTACCTGGGGATGATCGGAAGCAGACGCAAGAGAAACACCATTTATGAATCACTACAAGAGGAAGGATTTACAAAAGAAGAACTGGAAAAGGTGCACAGTCCTATTGGACTGAATATTGGAGCCAATACTCCGGCTGAGATTGCCGTAAGCATCATTGCCGAGCTAATAGAGATGCGGGCTAAACTGAAAAAAGGATTGTCGCTAGCAGTAAACCAGCCGGCTTGACCCGATTTTCCGGTTTTCCCATCCTAAAGTTGGTAAAAAAAATTCATTTCTTTGATTTGATTCCTTAACTATTTTCTTACCCAAATAGGGGTAAACGAACGGTAATTGTTTATGTATCGGTAGTTGACATTGCTATTCGAATCATACATCACTCTTAGTTAATCTTATTTTGAAAAGGCCACGGATACCAATAATAAGAGTCTGATCTGGTGTTTCCTGTGTCTGTGGTTGTATTTAGCTAATATATTTAGGAAAATAATCTATCGAGTAAGAAATTTTGAAAAAAAACAACTTCTCATTTTTTTTCAAAAAATAGCAAATTTATCAAATATCTCTCACTCATTTTATTTTTTTTGACTCCAAGATTATTAAAATATGCCTTGCTTTCACTGTCAGCTAACAGTAAATAGTCGTCATTTTTGAATAAGCAACTGGAATGATCCGATGGCTATTTAAGAATAGGAGACCAAATGCCAATAGGTATTTTAAAAGAAAAATTTGGAAGATCGTCCAACGATTTTAAAAGCGTTGAAGAAATAGATAATTATATATCGGAAAAATGCGGGAAAGAGCTTCCAATTAAGGTAATGCGTGGAGATTTAGTTTCATCTCGAGGTTGTATTATGCCTATTGAAGAATCAAATGCAGGAGAATTATTTGATAAAGTAATGAAAAAGCATGGACTTAAGTAATTTTTTTGACCTTTATAGAAACAAGTTCATCCCCATTTATGGCGATTTTGTCGCCCTCTCCCTTACCAAACCCCAGCAAATCCTGATAGAAGAATCAAACGCATTATCTCATCTTTCACAAGTTTATAATTCGAATTTAGAAGAAGGTAATCGACTAGACAATCTTAAAAAGGCTGAAGACCACTTGGTACGGGCTATTTTGGATACCCAAAAGCTGTTATGGATTCATTTAGCTAAACATTTGGATCTTTTAATTTTTGATGAGAAGAAGCGATTGTGTTTCAATCTACCTGAAAATGAAATCATCAATCAGCATAAGCAATTTTTGTTAAAAGGTCGGCAGGCAAGAAATAGAGAGCT
>JAKSDL010000486.1 GCA_022360105.1 Pseudomonadota bacterium | reverse complement strand
ATTGCCTGTGAACCGGATGTTCTGATAGCAGATGAACCGACAACCGCCCTGGATGTAACAGTTCAAGATCAAATATTGAAGCTAATCAGTGAATTGGCAGATAACTCAGGCATGGCGCTGGTGATGATCAGTCATGATTTGGGCGTCATTGCCCAAACCACGGAAAACGTCATCGTAATGTATACCGGTCGGATTATGGAGCAGGGCAAGACTATTGACGTATTTAAGAAAATGAGCCACCCCTACTCACTAGGCTTGTTTTCTGCCATACCCCGTCCCGGATCATCCAAAACTGTCGGAAAAAGAAGGTTACCAAGTATTCCCGGTCAGGTACCGAATCTTCACCAATTACCAAAAGGTTGTACATTTGCGGACAGATGCTCATTTGCCAGTGAACAATGTTCACAAAACGATCCACCACCGGTTGAAATCTCACCAGGTCACACGGCGTGGTGCTTTCATCCTGTTCTGAATGAGCGAGACTGAATATGCCGTTGATTAGAGTACAAGACCTGGTGAAAGAATATTCCTTGCCGCGTAAATTCATCTTTCAAAAACCTCCTGTTTTCAGGGCTTTGCACGGTATCAATCTATCCATTGAGAAAGGTGAAAGTTATGGAATAGTGGGTGAATCCGGTTGTGGTAAATCCACGTTGGCAAGAATAGTTATGGCTTTGGACTCTCCTACTTCAGGAACTGTTTTTTATAACGAAAACGATTTATTTTCGGTATCGCAAGAAAAATTAAGAAAATTGCGAAAGCATTTCCAGATGGTTTTCCAAGATCCGTACAGTTCGTTGAATCCAAGAAAAAAAGTACTATCCATTGTTTCGGAACCGCTCGATACGCTCGAAAAATCCATTTCATCTTCAGACAGAAAAGACAGGGTTATATCCATGCTGGCAGAAGTGGGTTTGAGCAAAAATGATTTAGAGAAGTACCCACATGAATTTTCAGGGGGTCAGCGCCAACGAATTGCCATTGCCAGGGCATTGATAACCAAACCGTCATTGATTGTCGCAGATGAATCTGTTTCAGCTCTTGACGTCTCAGTTCAGGCCCAGGTACTTAATTTGATGATGGATTTGCAGGAAAAATACGATCTGGCGTTTTTGTTTATCAGTCACGATTTAAGTGTGGTCGAATTTGTAACCCAACGACTGGCTGTGATCTATCTTGGAAGGATAGTTGAGCAGGGCCTGACAGGAGAGATCTTCGAAAAACCTTTTCATCCCTACACACAACTGCTATTGTCAGCAATACCCAGCGTCGATCCGGAAATGAAGAATCAGGCTGAAAAAACGGTGCATTCCGGCTATATACTTGAACCTAACAGTTGTCCTTTTGTGGATCGATGCAGCCTGGCCACTGAGATTTGTGTTCAGCAAGCACCCGAGTTGCTTGAAAAGGCAGGACATTTTGTCGCATGTCACCACGCAACATTCGATTGAATTTGCTGACGAAACCAATCAGTCAGTATTTCCCCCAAAATATATATGGATCGCAAAAGGCTGTTTATCGATGGAAGTTGGACCGATAGCGCGTCGGGAGATGAAATAAAAGTGATCAATCCCAGCACTGGAGAGCAGTTTGGGGAGTTGGACAGAGGAATTGATAAAGATATCGATAAGGCTGTGCAAGCAGCCCGACAGGCAGCAACAGGGAAGTGGAGGAATCTTTCTCCCGTGGAAAGGGGCAGATACCTGACACGGTTGGGATCATTGATTTTGGAACATCAAGAGCAACTCACAGAAATCGAATCTAACGATGTAGGTAAGCCCTTGACCCAGGCTAAAAATGATGTCATTGCCTGTGCCCGATATTGTGAATTCTATGCTGGAGCTGTTGATAAACTGCATGGGGAAACCATTCCTTATCAAAACGGCTATACAGTGATGACACTCAGGGAACCGCATGGGGTGACAGCCCATATCATTCCCTGGAACTATCCCTTGCAGATAATAGGTCGTAGCGTCATTGGTGCATTGGCAGCAGGAAACGCTGTTGTGATAAAACCGGGTGAAGATGCTTCTTTATCCACCCTGTTTTTGGGCGAGTTGTGTCAAAAAGCGAAATTCCCGGAAGGAAGTGTTAACATTATCACCGGCTATGGAGAGGAGGCAGGCGCTGCACTGGCATCTCATCCCGGAATTGATCACCTAAGTTTCACCGGATCACAAAAAGTTGGAATGCTGGTGCAAAAAGCAGCTGCCAATAATACTATTCAGACGACCCTTGAGTTGGGAGGCAAATCCCCCCAGATCGTCTTTGACGATGCGGATCAAGACAAAGCCCTTCCGATTATTATTAATGCAGCTATTCAAAATGCCGGACAGACCTGTTCCGCTGGAAGCAGGGTTTTGATTCATAATCCGATCTATGAAGAATTTGCGGGAAAACTGATGCGGAAGTTTGAAATGTTGACCGTTGGACCGGCAAATGAAGATCATGACTTGGGGCCATTAATCAGTCAAAAGCAACTGAACGGAGTCAATAATTACCTAAAACAATCATCGGATTTGCAAATACTGGCCAAGGGCAAATTCGCAGCATCTATACCGAAAGACGGTTTTTACACCCTGCCGATTTTGTTTGGTAATGTACCTCCCCAACACTGTCTCGCGCAGGAGGAGATTTTCGGACCGGTGTTGTCCATCATACGATTTTCCAGTGAGCAAGAAGCGATCGACATTGCCAATAGTACCAGCTACGGACTTGTTGCCGGAGTCTGGACCGCCGATGGTGCCAGGCAATTCCGCCTCGCCAGGGAATTACAATGCGGACAGATTTTTATCAATAATTATGGCGCAGGGGGTGGCGTGGAATTGCCGTTTGGCGGAGTGAAAGGAAGCGGCTTTGGAAGAGAAAAAGGTATGGAAGCTTTATATGGATTTACTACTTTGAAGACTATTGCAATGTATCATGGGTAGTTAATCTTTAGATTATTTAGTCATGTTTATAAGTTCGGCGATAAGTCCGACTGGGGGTTGGCCTTTCTTAAT
>JAKSDL010000141.1 GCA_022360105.1 Pseudomonadota bacterium | reverse complement strand
GTGATAGGCGGTGGTGCGACCGCCATGGATTGTGTTGAATCAGCTAAGAAACTTGGTGCCAGGGATGTTTACCTGGTTTATCGACGCAGCTACCTGGAAATGCCGGCTGAGAAGGAAGAAAGAATTCATGCCATGGATGCTGGTGTTCATTTTCTCTTTCTCAATCAACCGCTTGATTATGTCACTGAAAACGGCGTCATCAAGGGATTGAAGATCGCCCAAACCGTGTTGGGCGAAGCCGATGAGTCCGGACGACGCAGACCGGTTATCGTGGAGGGTTCGGAGTGGACGCTGGATACAGATGCAGTCATTGAAGCCATCGGAAACCAGGCCGAGGAGAACTCCCCGGAAGCGTATCCCAACGTTAAGGTCACCGGAGACAAACTGGTGATTGCAGACAAAAACACCGGGGAAACCTCAGTCAAAGGAATATTCGCCGGTGGTGATATTGTACGCGGACCCGCACTGGTTGTTAAGGCAGTCCAGGACGGAAAAAATGCAGCCAAGGCAATCATTAACTATTTAGCGAACTAGGAGGAACCGGTATGTCAGACAACAAAGTAGACCTTTCCATCGACTTTTGCGGTGTGACCTTTAAAAATCCATTTCTCCTGGCTTCCTCGCCGGTTTCCAACAGTGCCGAAATGGTTGCGCAGGCTTTTGAAATGGGCTGGAGCGGCGTGGCCTTCAAAACGCTTAATTCCGACAGAATCCCGATCGTCCATCCATCTCCGCGCATGAATTCCTATCATTACGGCCATAAAAAACTGGTGGGATTGCAAAACGTGGAACAGATTTCCGATCGTCCGCTCAAGGATAACCTGTTGGATTTTCGTTATCTAAAAAAGAAATACCCGGATCATGTGCTGATCTCCAGTATCATGGGATTCTCCAATGACGAATGGGAATACCTGGCCAAGGTGTCTGAGGACAATGGCGCAGATATGCTGGAACTCAATTTTTCCTGCCCCCATATGTGCGTGGAAGGTACCGGACATCACGTCGGTCAGGCGTTTGATCTGATCGAAAAATTCACTGCGACCGTGAAAAAAACGGTAACCATCCCGGTGATTGCCAAAATGACCCCTAATATTACCGATATGACTGAGCCGGCCTTATACGCCAAAAACGGCGGAGCGGATGCTATTTCGGCTATCAACACGGTCAGTGGAATATCGGAAGTGGGTTTGGACGATCTGGTTCCAAAACCGAACGTGTTTGGTATCGGTGCCATCAGCGGGACTTCCGGTCCGGCAATCAAACCCATTGGCCTGCATTTTATTGCCGATCTGGCCAAATGTCGGGAGTTGAATGTGCCACTTTGCGGTATTGGCGGGATTGAAACCTGGATCGATGCCCTTGAGTATTTGTTGCTGGGTTCATCGACGATTCAAGTTTGTACGGGAATTATACATTACGGCTATCGGATTGTGGAGGATATGATCGAAGGTTTAACCGATTTCATGGAGGCGAAGGGAATCAGCAAGGTCGAGGATCTGGTCGGCAAGGCTTTGAACAAGCTGGATACCACGGACAAATTTGATCTGAACCGGCAAGGCATCACCCAATACGATACCGAAAAATGCGTGGGCTGCGGACAATGTTATATTGTTTGTCGTGATGCTGCAGGACAAGCCTTGGAGTGGGATGAAAAAACCAGGCAGCCGAAACTGATCGAAGATAAGTGTCTGAGTTGTATGATTTGCAGCTTCGTATGCCCCGTACCCGGTTTAATCTCATATAAAGAAATGCCGCAGGATTGGGAACGCACAGAAACCAGAATCATGGACCCGGGCCTGGAGTCCGAATTGAGATATGAACCTTATAAACCAACAACATAAGGAGGAAACCAATGTCAGTGCTGATTAAGGGAGGAACAATCGTAACGTCTACCGGCAGGTATGTAGCGGATGTATTTGCAGACGGTGATAAAATCACTGCGATTGGAAGCAATTTGGATAATCCGGCAGATGAAGTGGTTGATGCCAAGGGGAAATACGTACTGCCAGGTGCCATTGACCCTCACACTCACCTGGCTATGCCTTTTATGGGCACCCATGCCCAGGATGATTACGAAACAGGAACCATTGCTGCTGCCTGCGGCGGTGTGACATCGGTGGTCGATTTTGATCTGCAGCAAAAGGGTGAATCCCTGCTGGAAGCCATCGAAAGAAAACAATCCTGGGCGGAAGGCAAGGTGGCCATCGATTATTCTCTTCATCCTGCAGTGATGGACCCCCGTCCGGAGATTATTGAAGAGGTGCAAAAGGCCATCCTGGATTATGGTACGCCAAGTTTCAAGATTTTCATGGTTTATGATTTCAGGGTGGATGATGCCACCATGATCAAGCTGCTGGAACAAACCAAGAAATATGGGGGTTTGGTCCAGGTTCATGCCGAAAATGTTCATATGATTGATCATTTGAATGCAGAACTGGAAAAAGAAGGCAAACTCGAACCATACTACCATGCGGTGAGTAGACCCAATATCGCAGAGGAAGAAGCCATCGCCAGGGCCGCTAAAATGGTGGAAATGACTGGTTCAAGGATCTACATTGTTCACCTTTCCTCCAAGGAAGGCCTGTTCAAGGTTAAGGAAGCCAGGGATCACGGCATCGATGTCTATGCGGAAACCTGTCCACAATACCTGTTGCTGGATGAGGAACGTTACAAGGAGCCGGATTTCCAGGGGGCCAAATATGTGATGTCACCTCCTTTACGAACCAGGGAAAGCAACGAGGCCTTATGGGCCGGCTTAAACAGCGGTGATTTGCAGGTGGTTGCCACGGACCACTGTCCGTTTGATTTCCAAGGCAAAAAAGACATGTTCGGTAAGGACGACTACAAGAAAATCCCCAACGGTGCACCCGGTAT
>JAKSDL010000811.1 GCA_022360105.1 Pseudomonadota bacterium | reverse complement strand
CAGTTTAAGTCTGTAAACAAGTCTGTCAGTGAAATGTCACGGGTGAAAGGTTCAAGAATAATGTATTTCACTCCTTCCTGATGCAGGGCAGAAAGAACACCTGTGCGATAAATCGTTGAGCCAAATTGGAAACGTTCAGAAATGTATTCGTTTACTTTTACCTCCGCCGCAGTTCTTACTTCAGCAGCACCGGGCATGCTTTCTACTCCCAATCGTGCGGTGATTCTAAAAGGAACAGTTTCGGCTGCACGGACCTCTATTTTATGGCCGATAGGCCGAATGGAGTCATCGAGTAGTCGCAACCGGACTTTTTCAACCAGCTCGTCAAGTTTCTTGTCGGTAGTTGCAATGTCTGATTCTTCCTGGTTTTGCCCTTGACCCATTAATTGCCGGCTGAATAGAAGAATGATTTCAACTACGCCTGCCCCGGGATTTGTTACTTTTACATCTACCAGTTCGCTCTTTTCTTCAGGACTCAGTGCATCATAAGAAAAGTATTTATATCCTTCCACAGTACCCGCTGTGTGAATGGCTCCTGCCTGGGATATGATCCTTTGAGGAACTGTTTTTGAAGGATCAGGTTCGTCGGACAGAAAAAGAGAAGCCAGTCTGTTTAAATCCAGTTCCTGGGCATTGGCTAGTCGACAGGATTCAACGCGCTCGTTGATCTGCTGCCGCACGTATAGTTCCCTATAGGCTAGAACTTCCAGAAGCTTGGATAAGGGGTCGCTTTCGGGGAGGGAGTTTACATCAATGGAGGAGAGAATGGGATTGTGGCTGAAAGTTTCCTGCAGGCTTGCTTTACATTCAAGCAGTATGGATTCATAGTCTGGCAAGTCTTGTGAAACCTTTCCTGCCAGCTTTTCAAGATCGTTTAATGTAAGATGTCCTGCTGTCATAATATTTGTTCAGAGATTGCCTTGTGTTTTATTACACGGGACCTAAAAAATGCAGAGGTTTAAACGGCCTGGATGGTGTCCCTGTGCCCGTGTTGGTAGATTGTGCCAACTGTTTGCCTAATCCCTGGATGGCCTGAATAAGTGTTTTTGTATCTGCCCTGCTCGATTGTTGATCCGAGAGCAATTGTTCGAATAGCTTTTGAAGCAATGCCGTGGACTGAAATTCACTCGCCTTATGCGATTGTTTTTTGGATTCCTGAATCTCCAAGATCTCTCGCATCTTCATATGGGTGCGTTGTGCAAGCATATTTTGGCTAGATGGAGGCTCTATCAGAGCTGCCCCTTTAGTTTTAACTCTCTTATCCGATTCCAGTGTCGGAAGTAACTTGCCGGTTTTTTTTAACTGAGATTTATCCAATACCCCGGTGTTGTCTTTACTGCCTTTTTTTGCTGGGGATAGTAACGAGTTGGGGTGACGGGTTAATGAAGTTTGTTCGTAAAAAACAGAAGGAATATTGTGATTTTTTTTGCCGATCCTTAGAGGAAGCACCTCTTTTGGATCCGGATACTGATGCTGAATTGAAGTTTTTGTTCTTTGATTCACTTCCCGATTAACCGGAATATCTTTGGCATTCAGGTCTGTTTCAACAGGAAATACCTTGGATCGAGCGGGATTATCGGTATTGTAAAAATCTGCTGTTTCATTGGTTTTAAGAAACCGGGAAATCCCTATGGAAAACAACTCAAAAACATTTCCTACCCCGGTTTCGATTGGGGTTCTGTGCTCTTTTGATTCTCTAGGCTCTGCAGATAATGGATCAGCTAATTTGTCTTTACCAAGAAACGGAGCCTTTCTGTTCGTGTCATTGAAAAGCAAAGGTCTGTTTTCAAAGAGCTGAAGAATAGAAACAGGAACCGTATTCTTCTGACCGGTTCGCATCTGCAAACCCTTGGTTCCAGTCAGAACAGTTGATCGATATAAAAAGGGTTTAGCTATAATGGAGGTTAGTCGTCCTATGTTTCGACCGGATATCAGCCATCCAGGTGCTTTATCCTGGTGTTTTTGAGCTATCCCTTCGGAAACTGGTGCGCTTTGATCTTCTTTGAACTGAAAAGTATCAAAACCGATTCGATTGTCCTTAAATCCCAACGTTTCAATTGCATCAGCTTTTTCTGTTGATAATTCGTTTGCACTCTTTTTTTGTATACCTTGAAGGAATGGTTTGGTTGGACTTTCAGCCGTATCCCATTTTGAGGATAAAGCTTTCGCAAAGCTCCCCGCTGGTAATGAGCTCCTTTCTATTCGGTTTTGACCATTCGCGACGGTTTGAGTTTTCGAAGCATTGTCCGGAATCCCTAAACTAAAATTCCTTTTTAACAGCTCTACCTGCAGGCCTCGCTCTGAGAAAACAGTTTGATCAATCGTTTTGATCACTTGGTCGCTGAATGTCTTTTCATTTGCTAAATTCGAAGATAGCCGTTCATTTGATCCTTCCGATTGTCGTTGAGCAGTGTTACCGCTCGAAATGTAAGCTTTATGTGCCTGGTTCGGTCGTAGATTTTTACTGACTCGCTGGTAGATTAATTGTGTTGATTTATTACCAGGTCTTAAGTTCCAGGCTGGGATTTCAAGGTTATTGGAAACATCAAAAAGAAAACCCAAGCCACGCTGATATTTTTGAAGGTAGCCCGAAGAGAGGTTGACAATCGAAGGTTTTATTTTCTCGGTCTCAAGTCCTCCATTTAATACTCTGTTTTCATTCGACCATTTAAAGAAAAAAGCCATCTGCTGCTGCAAGCGAATGAAAACATCATGTCTTTTGGGGATTTGTTTTTCGCCCAAAGATTTATCTTCCGGTTCGTCAAAAAATGGAAATTCCCGATAAATTTCAGATTTAAACAAGATAAACGGTGAGTTACCCAACAACCCGAATGGCTTGCTGTCGCGCTTCACAATCTTCACCGTCTGGAACCTATCGAATCCGGTTAATTTCATCGATGGAGAAATCAGACTTAATTTTTCCAAAAGTGAAGATTTATTAATTTTTGTGAGATTGCTGCCTGTTTTCACCGGAAGTTACCCCGTCCAAAATGAGTCATGATTCACAAATCGTTTGATAAAATGCTGTTAGACTATTTTATCAACCTGTGAGCGGTTTCCAACCAACTGATCAACTCGTGCTCATCCAAATCCAAAAGTTCATCCAATCCCCAGCCGCTTTGCCTGGATAACAGCATGACGGCTTCACGAAGTGCAGCTGGGTCTAGGATAAAAAACCTGCGAGAGCTTCCTGCACTCTCACGTAATCCGACATATCCAACTCCTCAATGTCGGAAGGTGCAACTTCGCAAAGATTAGCAATAAAACGGATCTCTTTTTCAGCTTCTGCTCCGTTCATTTTCTCTACGGCCAATCTATCCCTGACTTTGGGTCGACGTAGCGATAACTCTTCAATGGCTTTTCCATTCACTTGAATGGGAAAGTTTAATTTCACACTGGCTGTTTCCATATTTTGCTTCTCCGGTAGTTAGGTAACGAGTGGTTGAATCAAGCTTTGCAATAGACGAAATGTGGAATCGCAATTAAATACCAATCGCGCCTCTCAATGCTTCCAATTGGTCGTTACCATCGATTTTCCGAACCATATTTTCGGGATCGATTTCCACCAGCTCTGCACCGTTAATCTCAAGGCGGTAATATCTTAAGGCAACACTGACTTTTAGCGGAGCATTTTCTCCCGATTTCCAATTACCAAAATCAAGCTCACGCCACGCACCACGTAAAGTCAGAACAACAGGGATAACGCCTTCCTCTCCATCCAATCCGCCGCGCAAGGTCAGTGGAACCTGGGCTCCGTTGTTCAAGCCAAACATTTTGATAATTTCAGGGTCATATTCGGAAATGGTCATGTCGCATTCCAGCTTTTCCATGCCCATTTCGATCTCAATCGGGGCGTCCATGCCGCCGGCCTTGATTTCTTCTGTTTTCAGACTGAGTTTGGGTAAGGTGAGTTCCTCAACGCGTCCGGCATATCCGCGTCCGTCCACGAACAAGTTAAATCCTTTAAGTACCTTTGGTATCATGAGAAGACCTCCTCGATATAATCGTTAATCATCATGCTGCGGAAAGTGATATGCTCAGCAGGGTATGGCGGGGTGAAATCGAAATCAAAAGTCACCTTACCTTGTAGAACCTGATCCCAGGTGTTGATCTCCGGATCTGCCCAGCATTTGCCATTAATAATTGCTCCGATCTTGCGAAGATTCCTGAGAAAGGCATTCACGCCTTCGGTGACATCCTCTACGTATGTTTTGGTGATATTTCTATCAACAGCCCAGAGGTGAGCCCTAAGCAATGAATCGTTGATGATATCTGCTGTGCGACGAACGCTGATAAACGTCCATTTGGGATCAGCTGTAGTGCTGCGATTGCCCCACAAGCGATATCCGTTCTGGTGAATGATCGTGGAAACCCTGCCCTCATTCAGTCGATTGGCAGCGGAATTTGGATTGTCCAACGCAAAATCAACCGGGAATTCAGTACCGCTGATCCCGCTGATGTTTTGATTGGAAGGACTGAACCAGTAGCCCCTGTTTGTGTCAGATCGAACTATTACCCCGGCAATTCTGGCGGAAGCTGGTTCCAGCCTTTCCAAATCATCACCGCAAGGTACCTTCACACGAGGATAAACCAGGTACATTCTCGGATCATTATTCGCTTTGTTGTCCTGGATTACTTTATCGGGGTCACTATCGTTAATACCGTCAACAATAGCGATGCCTCTTTGAACAGCAGCAACTTCCGCCAGTTTGTCTCGGATTGCCTTTTTGTGACTGAATCCGGGAGCAACCAGTAAGCGTGGTGTTTGATTGACGATGCTTTCTGCTCCTTTCAAAGCTTCGATGGCGTTTTTGATGTCTTCATCCTTTTTGCTCTTAGCCCTCACTACCACAACCATGGCGCCTGCCTGATCCAGGATTCCGTTGAGGGCATCTCGAATGGTGTTGTTTTCTGAAAACACATCGTCGCCATCAGCAGGTTCTTCTTCCTTTTTATCGTCTTTCTTTTTGGCCGGTTTTTCCTCTATGATCGGAAAATATTTATCTATCGCTTTTCTGGTACCGGGTATTAAGACGGGTAAATTTGGTTCCAGGCCATCATCTTCCACTTCTGCAGTCCCAACCAGGCCTATAACCGATGCACTGGCTCCACTGATCGGACGAGGGCCAACATCAAGCTCCTTCACTTCGATGCCGTGTAAAAATGCACTCATGTTTTCTCCTTAAGAATTTGGTCAATCCTTACCCTGTATGCCGGATTGCCCGGTTGTTTTTACTCGTAATTGAGTTTCCAAATTAAACATCCTACAGGGAGATGTTTTCCATTCTGACTTGCTGCCCCTCGCTGGTCAGGTAACCATCGAGATTGACAAGCAGTTTTCCATTTGCCAGTTGGTTATGGTCATAATTCGGTTCCGAACCAACTGGAAGGACCTCTACCTTTGTTAGTTGGATTCTGGGTTCATGTTTTGTTATAGCCATGACTACAGCAGCCTGAATATCAGCAATCAATTCCGGGCTCATGGGCCTGTCAAGCAAGTCAAACAGGCGAGAGCCGTAGTCGCGCCTCATTACCCTGGTTCCGATTGGGGTAGTTAGAATATCTTTTATGGATTGCCTCAGGTGATCCAAGCCGTCCAACACTTTCCCGGTTTCCGCATCCATTCCTATCATTGGTATTTCCTTGCTTATCCGTTGATTCAAGATTATGAAACGTCCGCTCCCGAGCTGTTTACCACGAGCTTGGTACCAGCATCCAGTTCCACTGTTTTGGATTTCAAAACAATTTTATCCTTTTTCATCTCAATTTTACTGCCGCCTACAGTCAGAGACAGTTCTTTGGTTGACTCCAGGGCAATTGCGCCACTTTTCATTTCGAGCTTGCTATCATCGGCTGTCAGACAAATGTTTTTTGCCGAGGTAAAGGCTAAGGAATCTTTTTTCACTTCAATTTTCTCTTCTTCTACCGTCAGAGAGAAGTCTTTGGCAGAAGTGAGAGATAACGATCCACTTTTTAATTCAATGGTTGTCTGATCGCTTTCCTCTTCCCCGCAAATTACGGAGATTTCCCCTTTTTTTTCCTTTGCCGTGATAGAGATGGACGTTGCGGCTTTTTTAGCATCGGGTTTTGATTTAAACAGCATTGAAAACAGGTGCTTTTTTTTGTCAAACGATACTTCGGAGCCATCGGCAAACAAGCGTTGGTAAATATGTTGTTTGGCTTCAGCCGGAGTTTTAAGCCCGACTTCCGGTTTTGCATCTTGATTATCACTGGCTTTCAAGCTGAGCCAATCACCCCGGAAAAGCATACCGATAATAATCCCCAAAGCCAGGTTCCCTGATGGTGCTACTACCACAACCTGTTCATTTAGCTCAGGTTGCCACCATTCAGCGTCATAGCCTGCACGAGCCGTTACCCAGGGCATCCAGTTCCTGGTGTAGGTTCCTTCTTCTTCTCCCCCGATATGAACCAAAACGGTTGCCGAGCCTTTAGGTGGTTTGGGATCGTCTTTTTCCGGTTTCACAATTTTTCCGATCTGAACAACATTACTGATCATCTGGTCATGTTTGACCACGTGACCATCCATATCGTTTTCACCGGCAAATGTAAGTTCGTCCATATCGTTATTAGGCTAATAAGCTACAACACCTTTTCTGCATCCAATTCAAAACGAGAGTGGATTTGGTTGGGGTTGACTATCTCATTTGATTCGGAAAGTTCACCGAGTCTTAGCATTTGTTCCCAAGTCACTGCCCACAGTGCCATATTGGCAATAGGATCGGTTCCGCCGTAAAGATCCGAAGCCCTGGCAAGGACAGATACCCCATAACGCCAGCTGGAGACATCCGGCTTAAATCCTTTTGCCAATCCATGCAAATCGGCAGACTCCACCTCCCTGGCTGGGTGAACATTGGGCAGTTGCCACCGGTTTCCGGCAACAAGAGTGAGCATTTTTGAAATGATTTCCTGCACAGCCGATTCGCGCTGCAGACTGTCGGTGTTAACAACCAGGATGTAAGCCACCATATACATCACAGAATCGATTTCTCCGGTTTCAATATGGGTGGTTTCGCCGCTACCAACAGAAGTGATGTATATTCCGGGCGTTTCAGCATGAATGGCAGATATTTCAGTTGTCTCAATATAACCAGCCAGCGGCTTGCACCGTGCTACTTTACCTTTAAATTCCTCTTCTGTTTTTTTTACAACCGCAGCTATGAATTTTTTTAGCACTTGATTTTACGAATGAATGTTGCCCGGCAAACTGTCGTAGCTAACCTCTTAGCATTGCTGATGCTCAACAAGCGGGCTTCATTTAATCCCGTGAAATGATAAAACCGGCTTTTGTAATATTTTTTAGTGACAACCATAAATTACTAAAATCGACTCTTAAATATTTTGGATTGTCATATTATTTAAATAAAAAAATATGATATTCAAGAAATTTTTCAAAACTCAATAATTTCAATTTTAATCGTAAAAATAAGATTGAGAATGGAAATAAGTAATAATTCATTAAAAAAGTCAAGGTATAAGAATCGAATCTTGCAAGTGTGTCTTGGGTAGGAAGCGGAAATTATTAGTCACAGATTGGTTTATTTGAGTGAGGGTCGAAAAAAAGGGAAGATAGAGAGGGCTATCTGTATAGATGCCTATCTTATTGGCTTTAACTAGTATTGTGAATTACCAATATAAATTTATATAAAATTTCAATAGGTAAAAATATTATATAAATATTATAATCAAAGATTTTTTTAAAATTTCAAAGCCGATTTAGGATTGAAAATAGATCAAGTGATTCAATTTGCAAGTCATATTCTTTGATTTTGAACTGGTTTTTTGAGGCAAGTGAAACAAAAGGATAGAAAATTAGTGGTGGAAAAGGGGGCATGAAATACAGCTAACACTGAATGTGACTTCTAATTTGTCTGTAAAAAGAAAGTATCGGAAAAAGTGACCGGCTTGAAAAAAGTATTTATTTCGCTAACTGAGGGCAAGGAGAAACGTGAAGGCGGGATAACGTGAATATAGGGTGATTTGACAAAATTAGACAGATCAGATTGGTGGGCCTTTCTGCCTGAATTGGACTGATTTGTCTATCGAAGGTTGCATATCAGTTCACCAAACAGTTTTTAGACACTTAGCTTTGATAAGGTTTTTGTCTGCCGTTACAAGTGAAGCCTTCTTAATCATAGCAGTTGCTGAAATGATTCGATCGACCGGATCTTTGTTTATTTCATCAGGTAGAATGGTTGATTTTTCAGCGATTTCAGGTGTAATTCCTTGATATTGAAAGTTGTTGGATGCAAAGACCAATTTAATAAAATCTGGATATGAAATGTCTATTTTCAGTCTTCCTTTAGTAATAATCATGGCAATCTCCCAAAGAGAGATCTCACAGAATAGAATACCATCCTTTTCATTAGCTTTATCTATGGCTTTCTTAGCTTTTTTGGAGAGTCGATCGGGTGTTAATGCATCCCATATTATTATGTGCGTATCAACGACTATCACTTGTTTATCTCCCAATCTTCATCAATCGGAGAAATGATGTCTCCTACCACGGCCGTTTGTTGTAAGTTTTTTAGCGCTTTTCTTGCGTCTTTTGCTTTATCATCCGGTGGAATTATTTTGGCGACTACATGGCCACGAGAAGTCAGCGATATTACCTCTCCGTTTTCTACTTTTTTTAGAAAACCAACCATATTTGCCCTAAATTCACTAACAGCTACTTTTTCCATGTTATTCTCCCTGTCACTTGTACAAATTAAATGTACAAAATAATAGGAAAATTTTCAAGGAAAATGGTTGTCAGGAAATGTCTGATAAATCAAGGACTAGACAAAAGATATCAAAGTTTTAACTACACTGCCTCCAGGTTTCTCAATGGCCTGGTGAGACTGAAAACAGCCAATACAAAATATAAGATACAAAGTACTGAAAGGATGAGCCAGTCATTGTAAACATCAAAGAGCGATGCTCCCATTTGATTTAATTTCAAAAAACCATCGATACCGGCTGTTGATGGAAGCACCCAAGATACCAGCTTTAGAAACTCAGGAATAGCTTCCTTTGGCCATGAAAAACCGGTCAAGAACAGGGCCGGAATAGAAGTGCAAAGGAGGACAATCATCGATATTTCCCTATTTTTAAACAGGGTTGAAATGGCAAGAGCCAAAAAGATCGTAGAAAACAAAAAGGGTGTCAAAAAAAGAAACAGTTCAAAAGGATCTGCTTTTATTGGGAATCTGTAAATTCGGAAGAGAATACCAAATATATAAACAGCATGGATCAGGTAAATTATAAAATAGGTAATCGCTTTTCCTATCACTTGTTGAACCGGATTGCCGAATTGAAATAATGGCATGGTGCCATGTTCCCTATCCGTTCCGGCAAGCATTCCGATGCCGATTAAAAGGGTTTGCTGAAGCAGCATGATTAGTACTGCCGGGACAACATAAGTTGCATATCCCCCTTGGGGATTAAACAAAGGAAAAGAAACCAGAGATAACGGATCTCTTCCGGAGCGCGCAGTTTCCTTCGTCATTCCTTTGGCCATCATGCGTTTAATTTCGATCCCGGCTGAAAATGTACCGGTACCGTAATAGAGGCCTTTTAAAACTTGTCTATAGATAAGAAAATAGCTGGCATCGCAATAAGCTGATACAGTGGCCTGCTCGCCTCTTAATATGTTTTTTTCAAAATCCGCAGGAATCAGCAAGATACCGCCAATGTCTCCTTCAACCAGGGCAGCTTTGGCATCGGTCATTCCGTTATATTTGGAATTGATATGGACCAGTTCGCCAGCGTCGATCATGCGTGTTAATTTCCTGCTTGAGTCGGTATTGGAGTGATCAACCACGCCTACCGGAACATCTTTTAAAACTTCTGCGGAATAAGGAATAGGATAAAAGAACGGGTAGATAATGATTGCACCGAAAATCACCAACAAGACACCCTTGTCACTGAATAGTCTTCTAAACTCATGTAATGATATATTCAGTACGGTTTTCATGATCTGCCCCAATACTCAGAATTTTTAAGAATTTTGGAAAGCCTTGGAATTGATAGAGGGATAAAAATCAGAAAACAAAACATTATGCTGAGTTGAGGCAGACTGACATTAATCGGAGCGCCTTTCATGGATTGATCGATGAAAATTTTGATGTAGTAGGTCAAAGGGAGTAAATAACTCCAAATTTTTGCTAAAAGGGGCATTCCCATCAGCGGGAAGGTGACACCTACAAAGGCAAATGCCGGTGCTGAGTAAAATCCTGCCATGCTCAAGCTCATTCTCAGATTGGCAGTTAGAGCCAGAATGAACAATCCAATGGCTTGGTAGGCAAGCACAAAAATAATTGTGGAAACAAGTATTAGTCCGAGGCTGCCAGCCACCGGGGCTTTAAAAAACATGAATAGAAAAGTATTCATGAAAATCCCAAGCAGACTATAAATCAAAGTATAGGGTAATAGTTTTCCCAATAGCGCAAATAAGATGCTTTGGTTTGAGGATTCCAGAAGTGAGCCGGCTGTCCCGTCTTTCAATTCCGAACCGAGAGCAAATATCGTCATGGTGATGATAAAAATCTGTAACAAAGTAGGCTGAAGTGTGCCGGACAGGAAGTAAAAGTAATTCAGGTATGGATTAAATAGCGTGTGACTGATGATACGAACAGGTTCAATATTGTTCAGGGCGGCTGCCGGCATCTCCCCTTTTCTAAGTCGAATGGAAACATTGAATGATTTTGAAAGGGTGGTGACAACAGAATTGATGTCCCTGCTGATCATGCTCCCTGCCAACAGAAACTCATTATTATAAAAGTTGACTATAGAAGGAGAAAATCCGCTCAAAACATCCTTCTCCAGATTTTTGGGGATCATGATCAGTGCATAGGACTTGCCGGAAAGAAGCAGTTGTTTGCCTTCTTCAAGACTGGTCACCCGGTGTTTTATCTCAATGGAGGAGGTGGCGTTGATCATCCGAACTGCTTGCCTGGAAAATGATGATTTATCCTGATCAAACACAGCGACAGGCAGATTTTTTGGTACCCCCTCTGAGAACATCAACCAGAATATGGAAAAGGAAAGCAAGGGCAATACAATCAGCATCAGGAGATAAAGAGGCCTGGACACCATTCTTTCTATCTCTCGCTTCAAGGTTGGGATTAAGTATTTCATGATGTGACCTGTTAGCGCAGATTAAATTGTACCGCTATTTTCGTTTTTTATCCGATCCCATTCTACCAGTGCTGTCATGCCGGGTCTCAATCCCTGGATGTTGCTTACCGGAGCGGCCCTGATTTCAAAGGTTTTCATGTCAAAATCCCCACTGGTTTTTGTGGCATGCCAGGTGGCGTACTGTCCCAGTGCGTTGATGTAATTTACTTTCAAATACACTTTTTCTTCGCCCAATGCAGGAAAACGTGCTTCGAGAATAGTGCCCATTTTAATCTTTGTGAGAAGCTCCTCTTTTAAGTTGAAGGTCACCCAGACATCATTCAGATCTACAATGGTGATGATCGGAAATCCCGGTGTTATTAACTCTCCGGTTTTAGGGGTGATGGATGTTGCTTCTCCACTGATGGGTGCTGCAAGCCTGGTTTCTTTGAGATAAGCTTCAACTTCTGCGACGGCCCCTGCTGCTTTATCCATCATAGCTTGTGCTGCTTGCTTGTCTTCCTTTCTGGCTCCTTTCACTGCCATGTCATACGTTGCTTCGGCAGCTTCTGTTGTTCTTTGGGCGGCCTGGTGGTGTGCATAGGCTTCATCAAGTTTCTGAGAGGGCAATACACCCTCTTGATTTAAATTCCTGACTCGCCGATACGTCTTAAAGGCAAGTTCCTCCGCTGCTTTAGCCTTTTGCCACATGTTTTTAGCTGACAGAATTTTCTCAACCCGCGTGCCGGTATCCGCTTTCCTTTTTTGAGCCTGGGCAGCTTTTTTTGCCGCCTCTGCCTGCTTTAATTTGGCATCAAGTTCCGGACTCTCAATAGAAACAAGAACATCTCCTTTGTTTACCGCAGCTCCCTCTTTGACATAAAACGAATCGATTCTACCTGCAATTTTTGATGATACCCTGATCTGTGTAGCTTCCACTTCTCCCTGCAAAAGAATTGGGGTCGGTTTGATCAAGAAATAGCTGGTGAGCGAAACAATAACAGCAATACTTATGACGACAATGTACAATACGAATCTTTCGGCTCGTTTCATTAATGAATCTCCTCTGCATGTTCGTGATTTCGATAGGTTTCGAATTGCTTGGTCTTTCCGCTGGCTTCAAGTAGTTCTGCCAAAACGACATCAAATCGGTAAGCTGCTTTAAGTTTGTCAATTTTAACACGTGATAATGCCAACTCGGCATCCACGACATTGATTGATGTTGTCATACCTGCTTTAAAAGCTTTTTTTCTAACTCGCACATATTCGTTGGCGAAATTGAAGGAGCTTTCCGTTGCTTCATATTGTTCCAGGGCTGCCATCAACTCGTTGTATTTCTTTTCCACCAGGGTACCGATTTTTCTTTGAGCATCTTTTTCAAGATAGTCTGCTTGGGTTTTCACCTGTTTTGCTGCCTGAAGGCTATTATAATTGGTGAAGCCGCTAAAAAGATTAACAGAAAAACCAATACCTACGGCCCATTCCGGTTCCAACATCGTCAAGTCCTCTTTGTACAGCTCATGTTTGCCGAATAGATAAACGGTTGGGTAAAATTCGCTTTTTTCAATTTTATAGGATTGATCTGCCTGGTCCTTCTTTGCAGCAATCTGTTTTAACAATGGATTGTGGGTCTCGGCGGCATCCAGAAACTGTTCCATGGCGCCAATAGTACGATTAATAAACATGCTTGAAGCAGGTTCAATATTTTCATTGCTGGAAAGAATGCTGTTCAGAGCTGCCTGGGTAATAGCAAGCTGTCGAACAGCTTTCTTATATTCTCTATCAGCTTCGGCCCAGGTAACCTCCGCGTGCAGTTTTTCTGACAAGGCGATCATGCCGTTTTCCTGAAGTTTTTTTGCCTGGACCAGATGTTCATGCATACTGTTAAGTACCTGCTTTCGTACCTCCACCACTCTTCTCGCCAATCGAACGCCGTAATAGCGTCTCACCAACTCGGAGGTAAGAGTGGCGTCCACACTTTTGGTTTTTTCCCTGGATTCTGTAATTTTTGCTTCCGCTGCGCGATTGGTCGCTAAAATTTTCCCGCCTGTAAATACCGGCCAGGTAAAATTAATATTGGATTTAAAAAAGCTTTCCTCTTGAACTGTTTTCTCAAAGGACGGAACTGCCGATTCTATCCCGGGAGTGGCAGCGTGAAGTTTGACTATGACGGTTCTGATGTCATTCAAGTCAATTACTAGTGGCTCGTCTATTCGGGTGTATTTCCCTTCAAGACCAATTTTGGGCAGGTACAAACCACTGGCAGCCTTTTTGTTGAATTCGGCTGTCCGTTCTTCCGCTTTGGCAGCCAAAAACGCTTCGTTATTTTTCTCCAGCATTTCCAATGCTTGATCAAAACGTAGTTCGGAAGCATGTAAATTTCCGTTTAGACTTAACAGCATCAAAAAGACGCAAAAAGCCTTTATATTTTTAAACATGGACATTCCCTGTTCCTTAAATTGTAATCCGATATTTAAAAAGTGGAGTTCTTCTGGGACTTTGGCGCGGGGACTTCGTACTGTGCTCGGAAGCTGCTGAAGCCGAATGCTCCGAGCATCAATCTGTTAAAAGTTATCTAAAAACTCATCACGTTAATCAGCTTGTTAACAAATTCCATATTTTTTTCATTCTTCTCTACTGTCTGCTCTTGCTCCAGACTGGACTTGAATTGTGCGTATTTGTCTTGCTGGGTTTCGCTAAGGCTTAGATCTGCTACCAGGGTGTCCATTTTTTTCAATTCAGGCTGTCCCGCGTTATTTTGAGCATAAAGGTTTCCACTCCCACCAATGGCGAAGGCTGTTAGCATACCGAATACTGAGATTCCAAGGATCATTTTTCTTGTTTTCATTTTATTCCTTTTGTTGGGGTTTTGTGTGTTGATACTGTTTTTTTCTCGGGTTTCAAATTAGAAACTCATCACGTTGATCAGTTTGTTAACAAATTCCATGTCCTTTTCTGTTGCTGCTTTTTCTTCAAGACTGGACTTGAACTGAGCATATTTGTCTTTCTGAGTCTGGCTTAAGCTCAGGTCTGCCACCATGGAGTCTAGCCGTTGCAGTTTTTGCTCGGAATCGCTCTGAGCATAAAGATTTCCGGTTCCACCAACCAAGAAGGCTGTCAACATTCCAAATACTGAGATGCCATAAATCATTTTTTTTGCTTTCATCTTTTTCCTTTTGTTTTGAGTTTTGTATCCGATTCTTAAACCGTTTAAGAATCGTTTTGCGCTGTTGTGATTCCAGAATAGGGAAAAAGTATTAATCAAATTTTTTTCATTTGTAAAAAATCTGTAAGTAAGTAACCACTTGCATAATAGTAAGCTGGAAAAAAATTGTCCAATATTTTTTAGAGGGCCACTGGATCGAGGATTACTTAATTCACTGAAGTTTTTCTAAACTTGATATCTTAGTAAGATTATTTATTTTGAAGTATTATCAAGTTAATACAATAAATATAAACAAACGAAAATATATGAGACGGGTAGCGGAACCATACGTTGTTATTGCAACCGAATCTGTGAGGAACTTGGTTTTTGATCGGGTAGGGATTCATTGGCCAGGGGGAGCTATATCCTCTTCAAGGATATTGCCCGGTCTTCCCAAAGTCAGTAATCGCGGAGAGTTCAGAGTAATTAACTTTCGAATATCGGGCTGCTGAAATCAATTACAATAAGCTCATGCTAATAGCCGTTAAATATGCCCCATAAAATATCAGCCCGATACTCACTATAAATCCAAGCGGTAGAAAGTACTTTCGAGTTATTGTGACAGCCTTTTCCACTCCAAACTTTTTTCTCCAAATTAAAGCTTTTGGACTGGTTTCAATGTATTTTTTTAAATATTCGGGATTTTTATAGGATCTGATAATTTTATACAGGTAAAAAATCCCTACTATTAAGACGAAGATGGCAAAGATATTAGAGTTTTCCATGTCAGTTTTCCTGTTCAGATAGAAGTTAGAATGAGACCAAAAAAGAAATGACTGTTGAGTTTTTTAAAGCTGACCATAGCCGACAGATGCCGAATTGTCAGCACGGTGTTCATCGTTTAATGTTCTCTATACTTGTGAATGATATCCTGCTGAAACTGCTGGGTGAGATGAAAACCCGGCATAGTCAATCTACCTTTAATCTAGATGTTTTTTGAATGCACGGTACTCATCCGTTTTGTAACCAAGTGATTTATAAAAATTTTGTGAACTGACTCGATCAGAATCTGTAATTAACATTATGTAAGAACAGTTTTTCATTTTAGCTTGCTGTTCAACGTGCCTCATTAAGGCTTTACCAACACCTTTTCCTCTAACCGACTCATCAACAATCACATCTTCAACAACCATAAACGATTTGCATTGTCCAAACAGCATTTCGCAGATTATGGCCAATAAAGAACCTACCAGTTTCCCATCGATTTTAGCTGCCAGCACAATATGGTTGGGATTGTCTCTATTCCGATCAAACACCTCCTTCATTTTAGAGAGAGAGACTTCGTTGGGGATAAGCTGCTGGTAGAGTACCGACAATGGCCGGAAATCCTGTTCAGTTATTGATCTAATTTCTATATTGCTCATTTTTATTATTTTGAAGGGTTTAGTCTGGAAAAAACGCTAGTGACAGGCCTACTTGTCAGTCATCAAACATTAAGCTCCGAATGGCAGGAAAACACTTTCTATTGCAGGTACTTTTGTTGGATTTTAGTTAATTCTCCACTATCTTCCAGTTTTTTAAAGGATCTGCGGAACTTTTTAACAATTGAAGGTGAGCTGTCTTTATTGAGAGCGATGTAATATTTCTCAGAATCATCAAACAATAGCACTGGTTCAAAGGTAGAAAATTCAACGCCCATGTTTTTTGCAATATGAGCCAGAGAATAATCCAAATGGATCACTAAATCGAGTCGCCCTGCCAGGAGCATCTTTATTGTTTGATCATGATTGGGTACTTCGTAAGGTCTCAGCCCTTTTGATAATATCAGATCAGTGACGGCTGTTCCGGAGACAGCACCAATTTGATATTTTTTTGCATCCTCAATTGAGTTTACAACGATATCTTTGCGACTGGCTAATTTGTATAAGTATTGTTTACGATCACTAACAGGTCCGATGAGATGGAATGTTTTCCGGCGTTCTGTGTTTCCGACAACTGTGTAAAGCACTGTATTCGGATTAAACTGGGTTTGATAATACGCTCTTGCCCAGGGAGCAATTATCCAAGCGTCTATTCCAATGCCGGAATCCATGACAATGCACTGAACAACATCAGTTGAAAGTCCGACAATTTTCCCAGCTTCATCTTTGTATCCATAAGGAGGAAAATTTTCAGCCCAAACAGTGATCCGCTCCTGGGCATTGATTGGATTTGCGATTATCAACAAAGCAATGATTTTTATTATCTGTCGCATTTGTTTTCAACCTTTAGCTATTACAGCAACCCCGGTTTTTTGGATATCGTCAACAATGCGATTGTTGTGATGATCGCATTGATCGACAAAAAAAGTCGCCATGAACAATCCAGGCCTGCATTTGGAGACTCTTTTATCTATTTTGCCTAATTCTAACTTTGTTTTTGAGGGTATTGGTAATTATCCACTGTTTCAGATGACTTAAACGTCCCATTCTATTTTTTAATAAGATATTGCACTTTAAGATTCTTTCGTAACGTCAACTTTCCGACATTAAAGTTGATAGATTCAGGTCTCGGTGCTCCCGACCGATTTGAAAACTTTGCTGCTGTTACTATTTCAGGCAGTGGATCGTTTGTATTGCTGATTTTCACGATTTCTAAAGATTTACCTTCTAAATTTAATTGAAGTTTTTTTGCCAGGCTTCGAGAGTTGTCCAGGGCTTTTATGTAAACATCATTAGCAAGTTCATCCATCTGCGAATGAGAATAAGCGAGACTTGAAACAGACAAATCTTTTTGCGTCATTAGTTTACTTAATATTGGATTCAAATTTTTCAAATCTTTCAGGCGAACGGTGCTTGAAACTGAAGATCGATAGCCCCGAAAAACCTGGGAATTGTTTTTCCAATAATATTCTTTGTCCAAGCTGATATCAGAGGTATGATAATCTTCACTACTGACTTGCGACTCTGAAAGTATTTTCGTGATTTTATCTACCTGTTTTTTCACACAGTTATTTGAAATCAGAATATTCCTGTTTACACAGCTGGCATTGACAACAAAGTCGGCAATGTCTGGTTTCACCTCCATTTCACCGGTTGCAAAAATGTTAACCATCACATTCTGATTGCCTGGTTTTGTATTACATCCAAAGAAAATTAAGGAAAAAAAGAGGAACCAAATACAATTTCTAATCATGATTTTTCTCCATATACGCCTATATTCGTGCATTGGCATCTTGCCGATATCGAATTCATGTCAAACCTTCAGAAATTGGAATTTTCGAAACTTTCACTGGCATTTATTGGTTGGTTTTATGAAATAGTACCTAAACGAACTCCCTGGGGCCTATTATTCGTATCTCACAAGTAGAGTTTTGACTTGATAATTACAATGCTGTCAGCTTCCAGCATCAAATTTTGCAATAAAAAATCGCCAATTAAAAGTTGAATTGTAAAGCTTAACGGCTTTTTCGTTTAGGCACTAATTATTGAATCGAATCAGTCAAACTGCTGAAAAATTAATAAATCAATATGTTACATGGTTTGGATTGATTCATTGGGTATTGGTGATGAGTCGTTAATCAGAAATAGAAGAAGTTAAAGGATCCTCAGATTCGTTTTCGGATTCT
>JAKSDL010000108.1 GCA_022360105.1 Pseudomonadota bacterium | reverse complement strand
TCTGGTTGCCTATCCAAAGCAAATGACCGGCGGCTTTAGCGAGTTTGACATTTTTTTGAAGGGAAACCATCTCTGCCAAATCCACCTGCCAATACCGGGATTGTTCAATATTTACAACAGCCTTGCAGCTTTTGGTGTTGCCTTTGCCCTTGGTATCAGTATTGACCAGATTGTAGAAGGATTGAAAACGGCTATGAATGTCGATGGCCGATTTGAAAGGGTAGAATGCGGAACTGATTTTGAAGTGTATGTGGACTATGCCCATACCTCGGATTCCCTGGAAAAAATCCTGCAGGAAATAAAAGGAATCACTCGCAACAAAGTTTATGCGGTTTTTGGTTGCGGAGGAGACAGGGATCGAACCAAACGCCCGTTGATGGGAGCTGTCGGAGCAAACCTTGCAGATGTATGCATCATCACTTCGGACAACCCCCGCTCAGAAGATCCTCAAGCCATTATCAATGACATACTGGAAGGCATTCCCAAAGACAGTAAAGCCAAGATTATTATTGAACCGGATAGAAGAGAAGCGATTTACGCAGCGCTGGAGATGGCTTCCAGGGATGATTCTGTGCTAATTGCCGGCAAAGGCCATGAACGCTACCAGATCATAGGAAAAACCACGCACTATTTTTCAGACCGTGAAGTGGTCAAGGATTTTTTTCAATCTGAACAGATCAAGTCTACCAGGGCCTGGATTGAGATCAATCGGCAGACGATTCGGAACAATTTTGAGCTTATTTTCAAAGATAAACCCAAGGATCTGCAAGTCATGGCAGTTGTCAAAGATGATGCAGCGGGTCACGGGATAATTGAAATGGCTGAGGAGGCAATAAACGCTGGTTGTAGTCAGCTGGCTGTCGCTTGTCTTTCCGAAGCAATCGAATTGAGACGACACTTTACCAAGATTCCGATTCTAATTTTTGGCGAGCGGCAAGACGAGGAGATTCCGCGTTGTATCCGTCAGAATTTTTCAGTACAGATCCAATCTGTAGAAAAAGCAAAATTGATTGGTGAATTATCCATCAAACAACGGGTTGAGTCGGTGGTTCACTTCAAAGTAGACACGGGAATGGGACGCTATGGAGTGCGCTGGGACAAAGCCGTGGAGGTTTTTAAGGAAATTAACCGGATCGAAGGCATTCGCATTGATGGGATCATGACCCATTTTGCCCAATCGGATGAAGCCCTTAAAGATCATGCAAACCTGCAATGGAAACGATTCACTGATGTTGTGGAAACTCTAAAAGCCGAGGGTATCTTGCCACCGCT
>JAKSDL010000731.1 GCA_022360105.1 Pseudomonadota bacterium | reverse complement strand
CTTTGTTTTTTTTTTTTTTTTTTGTAAACCTCTGATTTATCGTAGTGGACAATACATCGGTTTTTAATCTCTTCAAAACTGCGGATTCCTTCCTTGGTGGGCTTGTTTGACTTTGCGACAAAGCCGGATGCATGTTCTGTCCAGACTTTCTGGTCTTTTGAAAGCTTGCTGTAAATTCTGAACCTGCCTGAACCATCCAGGGTTAGTTGAAGCATTTTCGGTTCTTTCTCTACAAACACCAATGGCCCTTCGATTTTAAATTCGCTCACCACTAGTGAATCTCTTTCGAATGTAACCCTTCCTGCTGCCAATGCCATCTCAACATAGCCTGATCCGGGGAAAACAATGGATGATTGGACAATATGATCTTTTAGAAAAACAAGCTGATCGAGATCTATTGTGTTATGCCAGGTTTTTTGAGCGGTATCTAACTCTACACCAAGCAATGGATGTGTACTTTTCCCTATTCTATGCTGTTTGGAAGACTCCGATTCGTTCCAGAATTCTTCCTGTTGCCAGGGGTAAGAAGGCAGCCCGATGAACCGATTTTGTCCAGCCTTGTACTTTTGACTCCATTCCGGATGGTATCCCTGGCAGTACAATTCCGCCATTGAACTCCAAAGCGATGGTTCATTTGATTCCTTTCTTCTCAGCGAAGGATAAACCTTTCCTTGAGTCTGCTCCTTGTTTAAACACTCCATAACTGAAGTTGAAAGGACAGGATGGGCACCTATTTCGATGAAATGTGTCACATTTGATCGAATTGCTGATGAGATGGCTTTAGCAAAAAGAACGGGTTTCCGGACATTTTGCTGCCAATATGAAGCATTTATGTTCTTCCCCTCAACAGGTTCCCCGGTCACTGTTGATATCAGAGGTATATCACCTCCAGTCGGGCATAAATGTGCAAGTGAGATTTTCAGGTCAGGCAAAATTTGGTCCATTACGGGGCTGTGATAGGGGACCTCCACTTTTAAAAACCGGTTGAAAACTTGATCATTATCCAGGCTGTTTGCTATTGATTTCAATGTACCTTCATTCCCGGAAAGCGTAACCGACGTGCCGCTATTCACTGCACCAATCGCTACATCGGAACTAAATCCTTTCAGCCTTTGTGTCATGTCCGATTCTGACAGTCCAACAGCAAGCATTTTCCCCTGGCCTGCCGTTTGTTGCTGCAACCGACTGCGGTGATAGGCAATACTTGTAGAGTCATCCAGGCTTAAGATGCCGGCTGCATAACAAGCCGCTATCTCTCCCACACTGTGTCCTACAATAAAATCGGGAATAAATCCATGACTCTTCCAGAGTGCGAATAATGCTATTTGGAGAGAAAAAATGCACGGTTGTGCCACCTGAGTCTCATGAATCCTTGAGGAGTTATCGTCCAAACATAGTTGCTCTCGCAAAGACCAATCGGTATCGTAATTCTGAAAGTGTGCATCACATTTTTTGATAACGTCTGCAAATACAGGTTCACTTTCAAACAGGTGCTTACCCATTCCTATCCATTGTTGTCCCATCCCGGAAAAGACAAAAGCGGATTTAATACCAGTCTCCTGTTTACAAACACCGGAGGCTACTCCTGGTAATGTATCACCGTATAAATATTGTTCCAGTTTATACAAAAGATCATCCTTGTTTTTGGTTACCACGGCTAAACGGTGATTATGATGGCTTTTGCGCAAAGAGGCAGAATAAGCTATATCAGCCAAAGGTACGGATTTGGTTTTCTCTGCCTTTAGACTGTCAGTGATACCGACGATAGTATCGTCCAAAGCTTTGTCTGATTTTGCTGAAAATGGAACAAGGTGGGATATTTGTTCGTCAGGTAAAGCATCGGTATCTTTCGGTTCATATGCCTGCAAAATTGCATGAGCATTGGTTCCACCAAAGCCAAAAGAATTTATACCGGCTAATCTTGGTGTTTCGCTTTTGCTTTGCCAGTTTTCCAATTTTATCGGTAGACGAATTTTTAACTGGTCGAAAGGTATTTTGGGATTCGGGGTATTAAAATGCAGATTGGGAGGTATCTTTTTAAACTTCAGCATCAGGGCGGTTTTTATTAATCCCACAAGACCTGCTGCCGACTCGGTATGTCCAATATTACTTTTAACAGAACCAATCACACAGTATTCACCTTTGGGTCTGTCTTTAGAAAGAACAGAACCAATCGAATTGCCTTCTATGGGATCTCCTACTTCGGTTCCTGTTCCATGTGCTTCGACGTACTGGATGTCTTTAGCAGAAACCCCCGCCTGCTCAATTGCCTGCCTGATTAATGATTCTTGCGCAACACCATTAGGAACAGTTAAGCCATCGCAAAATCCGTCTTGGTTCATGACACTGCTCAGGATGGTAGCGTAGATGACGTTGTTATCTCTCACTGCTGCTGACAATGGTTTCAATATAACCGCGGTGGCTGCTTCTGATCGCACATATCCATTTGCACTGGCATCAAAAGCCTTACAATATCCATCCGGTGACAACATGGATGCTTTGCAAAGGATCATGGTCATTTCCGGACGGGACATAATATTCACTCCACCAACCATGGCCAGTTCAGTTTCCTTGCTCCATAAATCCCTGCAGGCATAGTGCACACCTCCCAGAGAGGAGGAACAAGCAGAATCGATCACCATGCTGGGACCATTGAAATCAAAACAGAAAGAAATTCGATTGGCTACGACTGTTGCAGAAAGCCCAGTTCCTGAATGAGCCCCCTGTAACTCATATTCAGATGTACTGCTGTGCATATTTTCATAATCGTGCACAAACAAACCTATATAAACACCGGTTTTGGAACCTCTAAGATTGGCCGGCACCAATCCTCCATTTTCCAAAGCTTCCCATGTAACCTCAAGCATCAACCTCTGTTGAGGATCCATCAAAGCGGCTTCCCTGGGTGAAATGCCAAAGAACTCTGCATCAAATTTTTTAATCTGATCTAAAAAACCTCCTTTTTTTACATTTAGTTTCCCTATTTTTGTTCGATCCGGATGATAAAACTTCTCAATGTTCCAACGATCGGGAGGTATCTCTGAAATACCATCCCCCCCTTTTTTTAAAAACTCCCAGAATGAATCAGGAGAATTGATGCCTCCTGGTAAACGACATCCTATACCGACAATAGCAATTGGTTCCTGGCCTTTTTTATTTACTGGTAACATTGTTTTTTTCATGCCTTTTTCCGAAAAATAAGGGGAACATTTAATATTTAAAAATGAACGTGACTATTTCCATTGAATGCCGTAACCACCGTAAGGAAAAAAGTCTCCGGGCAATGGCTCATTTTCATCTTGATTGAGTATCCATTGAGAAAACAACTCTTCCATTT
>JAKSDL010000837.1 GCA_022360105.1 Pseudomonadota bacterium | reverse complement strand
TATAGTGCAACTGCGACTTTTAAATATAAGGGTTCTGATGATGTTACTTCCGCCAATAACTTAAAATATATCCACCGGCTTGTTGGTCATAGTAATTCCTGGTCACAGTGGACTTCTTCCACAACTGCAACCTACGCAAACCTAACCTTAGGGCAGGTCTATACCTTCCAAGTAAAGAGCTTGGATCAGGCATATAATATTCAAAAAACAACTACTTCGCGACGCTTTATATATGGAACAGATACGTCTCCACCAGGAACTACTATCACTTCTGGCCCGAATGGAAATCATAATAATACCACAGCGACGTTCAAGTATAAAGGGACTGATAATGTTACTTATCCTGGTGACTTTAAATATATTTACAAGCTTATTGGTCATAATAATTCTTGGTCGGCGTGGACTTCTTCCACAACTAAAACATACTCAAATCTCACCATAGGAAAAAATTACACCTTCCAAGTGAAAAGTCTGGATTTGGGATATAATATTCAAACATCAACGACTTCTCGAAGTTTCACTGTAAAGGCGGGCGCAACAGCGAGTGGGCTTAAAAAGGCGACATCTTCAACTCATGATAAATCAGGCTATCAGGCTGAAAATACCGATTCATCTTCTGTGAACGATTTTTTAGCTGCCAGTAAGAATGGCTGGGCACTTACTCCAGACGTTTACGAGGATTTTAATGATGGCCAGGGCGGGGGCTTTAATTTATACCAACCCGCTTTTTCTTTAGTTTCCAATAGACTGCTACATTCAAAGGCTCTTTCTCCTGAAAATAAGAATTTTTATGCAATATGGGATGGGGGGAAGGCTGATGATTCTTACTATTCAAATAGTTTTGAAAATTTTTATGTGTCTGTGGACACATCTTGGCAAGATGGAGCGGATGATCGGGGATATGGATTGATTTATCGTACTAATGATTCGGATGATGTGATTTTTAGAATAAACAAATTGGGTTATTTCAATGTGTATGTGAGAAAAGACGGTGCTATGTCTGAGACAACAGGATGGAAATCCTACAATTCGCCCATAGACAAGCCCAATGCGAAAATGGCTATATATAAAGTCGGAAATGATTTTGGTTTTTATATAGATAATAAACAGCTCTACAGCAAAAAGTTGAACGGATATGGTGAGGGTGCTTTAGGATTTGTATCAAGCGATCAGGTATCAGTTTCCTTTGATAATTTTAAAATAGATAACCTGGCGAGTACAATAAATGATGGGCTGCCTGAATATGCCGCTATTGGTCCTGTTTCTGGATTTTTCTTAATTGATGAAAATGACCTTTGGTTTGAAGATTTTGATAGTGATCGATTTGGAAACCAAAACAAATCTATGGATTCGGGTGCACAACCTTACGGTTATGTAGTCTTGAATGATGATTGTGACGACACAAATCCCAATATCAATCCAAGTATCCCGGAAATAGTCGGCGACGGTATTGACCAGAACTGTGATGGTTCAGATGAGTTGCCTGATTTTTATGCTAATATTGGGCCTGATTTATCTTTCTTGCTTTCAAATGTTGTTTATGAATCACAGCTGGCAGATGCTAATCAGTGGCTCGGTTTTACATATTTGGGCAGCAAAGATGGAAAACTCATTTGGTCACTTGATGAACAGGGAGAAAATTTCGATGATGTTGGTGAACCGGTTATCATTGATTCAAATCTCTCTTTCAAATTTCCTGCTGCTTACTCGTTCTTAACGGATGATGTCTGGTTAGAGTTGGGCTTTAAGTTTTATGGAAATGAGGATGGAAAATCACTTTGGGTGCTTGACAGTTGGAAGATGAAATGATTTCGATGCGATAAATAAAAACCAAAATGGTTGTGTAGCACCAAAACAGCCGCCAGCTTCAAACCGGCGGCTGTTTAGTTTGTTGAGAAATTTCCAATCTTAATACAACTCCTATAAAGCTGCCACCCTTCTATATTCCATCCGTCATTCTCCAGCCATGAAACCCCACGAAGAAACCGAGACCCTATGCAAAAAATTAAAACCCATCCTTGGCGCCCAGGCCGACGCTCTCTGGCACATGTATTTGGCCGAAGAAGAACAAAATAAACGAAAAGTTGCCCAGGACATCGAAATAATAGCTGAAAAGTATCTAAAAGAAGCCCCTCTTGAAAATCCACAGATCCTACTTGAACCGCCCGGAGAGGCCGAATCAAAAGGCCCCTACCTTTTGGGGAATATCGTCTACAACAAAAAGAAACTTCATTCTCTTTATTTGCGGCAGCAAGATTTTTTGAAGCAGATTGGGATATTTGCAATCACGGGGGAGGGAAAGACGAATCTTGCTTATCTTTTGGCGATGCAGCTTGCAAGGGATAAGGTGCCTTTTATGGTGATTGATTGGAAACGATCCTGGAGGAACCTGCTTTCTATTAAGAAACAGCATCCGGAACTAAAAAATATAAGGGTCGTGACCGTTGGCCGGGATACCCTGCCTTTTTTATGGAATGTGTTTCGGGCTCCGCCTGGGACCGATAGGGATGCGTTGATTGGAACGATTTCAGATGTTCTTGAGAGGTCTCATCTCTCAGGGCCGGGAGTGGCATATTATTTCAACAAAATTTATTCCAAACTATTCAAGGGCCTACCAAAGAACTTTTTTCCCAATTTTTATGACGGGATCAGGGAACTAAAAAAAATCAAAGTATTTGGCCGGGAGGCCAATTGGAAACAAACAGCCTTTAGAATTTTTCAGTCCTTCACGCTTGGTAAAGCATCAAAAACATTTAACGCCAGAAATCCGATTAAAATTGAGGAGTTGTTAAATCAGGCGGTGATTCTTGAGCTGGATTTGGAGATGCCAAAACCCTTGAGGATGTTTTTTTCTGAATTGATTTTGAGGTGGATTCATCTTTACAGGCTGGGTCAGGGGGAGACTGACAAATTACGGCATGTTTTGTTTTTGGAGGAGGTGCATAATCTTTTTGCTAAAAGTGCGTTTTACAGGCAGTCGAATTCAGGTCTTGAGAATTTGTACCGGGAGATCCGGGGATTTGGTGAGGGGATTGTGAGCATCACGCAACACCCAAGCCTTTTGCCGGTTGAACTTTTGGGTAATTGTCATACTCAGATCTTTATGGGGTTGCAGCATGCTTCTGACGTTCAGGCTGCGCGGATGTCCTTGTTCTTAAGCCCGGACGAGGATCCGTATTTCAATATTTTGAATGTGGGTGAGTGTATCGTCAAAGTTAAAAATAGAATTGAGCCGTGTTTGATTAAAACGCCCCTGGTACCGGTTGAAAAGGAGCTTGTTACGGATGAGTGGCTCAAAGCGCATGATCTTGGAGCTGTATTTCAGGAGTACGCCTGGAATAAAAAATCGGGGCAAGACAATTTTTTGTCTTTAAGGCATGGTATTGGTGAAGTATTGGCTGGAAAAGGTGGAAGCGGAGATAATAAAGATCCTCCTAAGTCCCCATCAAAGGAAAAGCCTATCCCAGGGGGGGCGGAAAATACCCCGTGCGATTTTCACGAGGTTTCAACGGAAAATACCCCTATTCAAACGGAAAAGCCTTTCAAAACCCGTTTGGATGAATCTGAAAATACGCCTGTTAATATAGAATCCAAAAGCAGAAAATACCCTCCAAAACTTCGGCCACAACATCTGATGCTCATTGATATTTTAAATCAACCGTTTTCAACCATTACGGCAAGGTATAAACGGCTGAAGCTGCATTCGAAGTTGGGGAATAAAATCCGAAAAGATTTGATTTCGGAAAAGTGTGTGGTTCCGAAAAAGATTATTACGAATAAGGGTTGGATTACGCTGTTTGAGTTGACGAAGAAGGGCAAGATGGTGCTGGCTGATTTGGGTTATGAGTTTAAGAACGAAAGTGAGGGGGTGGTTCACAAGTTTTGGAAGCATCGGGTGAGTGAGTTTTATAAAAACCAGGGTTTTGATGTTCGGGTTGAAGAGTATTTCGTAAATGGCCGGCCTGATATTATTGTTTGTAAGGGTGAAACTAAGGTTGCGATTGAGATTGAGACGGGGAAGAGTGACTATGTGAAGAATGTCAGAAGGGCTTTGGCTGCTGGGTTTGATGAAGTTTTATGCTTGGCTGTTAATCGGTTTGTGGAGGATAGGATTGTGGGGCGGTTGAAGGAGGAGGGGGTTTTGGATGAGAGGGTGAGGGTTGCTTGTGTTAGGGGGTATTAAGAAAATAATAAAAACAAAACAATTGCAACACGAAGTTATTTTAGTATATAATCGCCTTCAAGAGCTATGTTTGTCCAATCCACTACATTGTTCAATAGAATTTTGGACCGTTCAAGGACAATAGTTTTTTCCTTCTCGCTTAGATCGTCCGAGAGACTAATCTTATCTAATAATCTTGACATCTGTCTTTTTTTAAACTTGAGTGTTCTAATCGCTTCATTCGTTTTCTCTATACTTGGAAAAAGAGCATATCCCCCTCTTTGTTTCATAATAACTACTGATGCATCATGTGCATCGCCGTAATGCTTTCTAATTTCGGCAGCTAAAGAGCTGTCACAATAAGCCATCATCGATAATATACAAAAAGAGTTTAAAAATTTGATGGTTATGATTTTATTCTATAGATTTGTTGCTGAATTACTTGTTAGGTGAAAATTTTACTAGCATATTGCCACCTACCTCAACTCCAAAAAGTTTACCGCCCAAATTCATTTTGAATTCAATTTCGCTAATGTTGAAGTTCGGTGGTGTTATTGATTCTATGCGTTTGGAAATTATTGATGGTAAAGAATCAAAGAAGATGCGTTTTATATCGTCCTCATTGTCCAAAACTTTTTTCCCTTCT
>JAKSDL010000878.1 GCA_022360105.1 Pseudomonadota bacterium | reverse complement strand
GGAGAATTCCGCAAGGTTAGAAACTATATGTAGGGGCATTTTAGATCTTAGATTTAAGATTTCCGGTAGGTGTCGGCTTTGCCGACATTTGAAGAATTTTGAATATCTATGCCGACGGTTGAGATATTTTGTATTATATCCGACTGATTAAATCGAGAGGAAATGGTAGGGCGGGGTTACATCCCCGCCGAGAAACAGGATTGGAAGGAATAACAAACAAATGAATAAGCTATTTTCTTCTGCAAACGATCTACATGCATTATTTAGAACAACTCATTGCCAATAATACTCGGCGGCCACGTAGGGCCGCCCTACCGTAGCTTTTGCAGCAAAGAAAAACATACTCAGGGGGCAAATCAATTTGAATGGTAATTGTAGGATGGGCAACTTGTTGGCCATCAACCAGACTGTTAATGAGTCTAATAATTTGTGGTTTGAAGAGAACGATCTACGAAGTGATCCCTACACATCCACCAATTTGGATATTTTCTCAATCAGTTTCTGATTAAGTTCTTCAATATCAGGAATACTCATCTTGATGGCTTCGTCAGGGCAGATGGTGACACAACGTCCGCATCCTCTGCAATCACCTGATATTTCAGCTTTTTCACCATTCATAGATATGGCTTTAACAAAACAATGGTCCACACAGGTTTCACAGGCCTGGCAATCGTCGGTAACTGTGACTTGCACACCTTCCAGACGTTGAACGCTATCTCCGATTGGTTGGAAGGCATTGGGAATCAGAATTTTCCACAGGCAACAACATTCGCAACAATTGCAGATGGTCAGCAATTTCTCTCCGGGTCTGGCATTTAACCACACAGAATCCAGCTTGTTCCTGCCAATTAAATGAACCAGACCTGCTTCCTGACAACGATCGACATGCGCCAACCCTTCTTCGACGGAGACAAGTCTTCCCAAGGCAGGATTAATCTGTTGTGTGGCCTCTCCCAGGAATAAACATCCAATATCTAAGGGGTAATCATCACAGTTGGAAGCGGAACGGCAAATACAATCATTCATCACCCAGCGGAACTTAGCCGTCTTCACAAAATGGCGAACCACGTCAGAAGGGAGCGCTATATTATCTTCACCGGGGACTGATTGGTTAATAGGAATGTAGACAATGTCGTCTTTGTCAAAAAGAAGCTTTTGAGCCAATTTGCCGATGAGAGGAAGCCGCGTTAGTTTGGCTGTGCTTGGGGTGGGAAACGCTTTCTTGATCAGACTGACTTGCCAGAGCGGTCGTGCCATAGCTTTTACCGGGGTCAGGGTGTGACTTTGTTTGAAAATAGAAAACCCTGCTCTTTGAGCAAGGCAATGTTCCAAGGCAGTGTCATTATTCTATTTCTTGCTCCTAATCTTAATCTTAAACTTAATCTTATTCTTTCCTTTGGATAGGTATTCCAAACCAAGAAGCTAAATTGGAATACCAGGAAATTTTGTACATGGTGACATCATGTTTTAGCAATGCCAGGTCTTTCAGAAGATTAAGAACACGAATACGATTAAAAGTAAGAGTAAGAGTAAGATTAAGATTAAGAACAAGATAATGATACAGCGGTCTGACCGTGTCCAGGGGGGACCAATACCGGCTTCTATGAAGTCGGATTTTTATTCTTACCTAAACCTAAAGCAAACTGAAGCAGCGAATCGATGTTTTGATTAATTTTGTAGTACTTGATCAAACCATTCAAAATGACAAATAACAAGGCCAGGTACAAGGCGATAGCGGAAATATCTCCTCCGGTTACCATGGCTCTGAGTCTGGCGTATATAAAGAAATAAGTAATAAGAACCAATACCATGTATACGATGTTCCCGGCTTTTGGACTTCTAGGGTTGTAAATCCCCATTGGCAGAGCAAAGATGGCAAAGCAAAGGCAGGAAAGCACAGTCACGATACGAGCATGAAACTCATCAACATACTCAAAGTAGTCTTTTGAATCGGATGGCAGACCGGAGATTTCCCTGTAGAGTTCATCGATGGTCAATTCCGTATCCATTCTGCTTCTTGAAGGATTCTCTTTGTTAAACCTACTCGGTACCTTCTGATTTTCTGCTTTTGGTGGCGTCAGATCGTAATCCAGCTTTTCGAATGATATGATTCGATATCCCTCGTCACCAAGGCGATTGTGAATCTTTCCATCATACAATTGGAAGACAATTTTATGTTTTTTGTCATCCAAATAAATTCTGCCGCTTTTGGCTTCGATAATTCCACTTTGGTCTGTTGCATTCCAATCGGAGATAAAAATACCTTTGAATAATTCACCTTCTTTATCAAAGATATAGATAAGTTTTTGACCGAAGAAGTTATTAATTTGCTGTACGGAAAGATTGATGCGGGTCTGCTTTTTCAGGATGTTATACTTCAATGCTTCCAAATTGCGCACGCCAAGGGGGCCCAGGAAAAAAGTTTGCAACAATACAAACATGGCAACGATAGAAGCCATGAACAGAGCGGGTTTGAAAAAGAAAGCAAGTGAAACACCGGAAGCTCTCATCACAATGAGTTCCGAATCAGCAGATAGACGGCTGATACCCGCGTAAATGCCGATCATCAAACTGATGGGAACGGATATCATCAATACGGGTGGAAGTGAAAACAGGATCATCTGGAAAATGGCATCCAGTTCCACCCCTGTTGACTGCAGAAAGGGGATGAACTCAAAAATCTGGTTCATCATCAGGATAGTGGTGATTACCCCTGTGCTAAGCAAAAAAGGGAACACCATTTCCATGACTACATAAAAAAATAACAGCACAATAGGCTATCTTATAAGTCTTGCATTACCATAAAGAAAGATTATCAGGCTCTCCACCGAGATAACCCAGCCCTAAAGTGATATAAAAGATACGCAGAATCCGACCGTCTTTGTCGCGAACGATAAGAGGATCGAGCTGCCTTGTTTCTTCAAAAAACTCGGGAATTCGTTTTTTATATGAATCGGGTTCATCACCCACGTAAATGGTGTTTGCACCCAGCTTTTTCTTACCTTTTTCCCAAAGCAGATAACTTTTACCATGAACCACGTCTTTTGTCACATTCATCAAATAGTAATTGGGATGGCTGGGAGTATAAAAACCCAGCATCGAAGCCAGGCTATAGTCTTTGGACGTCATGAACAGCCCTTCCGGTCTCCCTTCCCACTCTTTGATGATGGTATCGATGTGTCTTCCGGCTTCCTTCCAGCCGAAATAGTGGGAAAGCACGGGGGCTTCCTCATATACATTTTCGGTGTAAATCATGTTGTCCGGTAATACTTTAGGAAACAAAACCAGGAATGATAAAAGAGCTGAAATGACCAGCGATAAAGAAAAGCTGCTCCAATATAACCCGGATTGGAAGGTTGGAGTTTTTGTGACAAAAGAAGGTTTTTTATAAAGCCAGGCAACCAGTAACACAACACCGGGGCCATAAACAATTGCCGGCCAATGCGGGGCCACTTCAACACCCAAGGAAGTGCCTGCGAAATAAACCAAGGGAAAGGCTGTAAAATATGAAAGCAGTAAAACAGTGTCATCTTTCTTTTGCGTGGCTCTGGATCTCTTGCGATGAAGACGGAATAAAAAAACCACAAGAGCAGCCAGCAACAGCGAGAACACCAAGGGCGATCCCGCAAGTAATTGACCTGCAAGGTATTTTATTGGTTTTACCGGATCAAATCCCTCTTCCCGGTGCCTCATGAAAAAATTAAACTGAAAGGTCAACCAACTGTTTTGATAATTCCAGTAAAGAAAAGGGCTGAAGAGCAACAAAGCCGTTAGAGAACCCAGGTAAGGCTCCTTGGTCAAAAAGACTTTTCGATAGCGACCGTTAATGAGCAAAAACAGAAACAATCCGGGGAAAAACAAGACAGCCATAAACTTGGTAAGCAACATAGCGCCACCGGTGAGCCCCACCATATACCAACTTCTTCTCTTGTCATCAATAACTGCCAGTTTGGAGTAATAAACAGCCGCCGTAAAAAAGAACACCAACCCGGCATCTGTCGTCATGGCTGTTCCAAGTACCATTGATATTGGCAGTGCCGCATAAAGTAAGGCCGAATAGAAAGCAGGCTTTTGGGATTTAAACAGGTCAAGAGTCAGTCTGTAGACAAAAATAATGGTACCAAGATGCAACAGAATAGCAGGCAGGCGAACATTGTACTTGAACACTCCGAACAGATTGGTCGTTAAGGCTACCAGCCAGGCTGTCATCGGGGGATGAGCATAATAACCCAAGGCCAGATGGCGTGACCATTCCCAAAAGGTAGCTTCGTCTCCGTTTAATGGCGGGATCAAAGCAACAATGGAATGCAAACCAAATGAGGCGAGTAGCAATAATACCAATCCTTTGTGTTTCTCCGATGTTGTCATACGAGATACCTGTTTGTTTTATCTTGGCGGCATGTGAAAAATCTTTAGCTTCCGAAGAACCTTGCCATTGTGTAGGGTTTGAACCTCACCTAAATACTTGAAGGCAGACTTAAATCGATCTTTCGAGTCTTCCAGCAATTCTTCGCATTCCGATCTGGGGCAAACCAGTAATGCACCATTTTTGCGAACTGTACGAACCGGACTCCACATGTTTCTTTCCTTCTTTTCAATCGCATGAGGCCAGGGATTATTTTCCATATACAATCCAAGGGCGCTTGAGAGTTGATATTCCCGGGAAACTACATAATCTGGTACTTTGATTTTGTTGTATTCGCAAAGCTCCTTGATCTGTACTGCTGTTTTGTTCCATCCCGTCATGACTTTCAATGAAGGTGTATCGGGAAATTGGTAGGGAATAAAAATGTAATGAATTTGAATCAGAACAACTGCCAGTAACGAATAATTCAGGACGGTGGAAGTAAAAAACATCGTTACCTGTCGGCTGGTCTGTCCCTGAGCGATGTTTATCACCACAAAACGCGCCAGCAACATGAAAAAACTGAAATAAGCAACATTGACCCAGTGCGGGTCTGTTCTACTGCCAAGAAAGCTAGTCACGGTGAAAAACAAAAATGGCACCAGTCCCGAGTAAAGCAAGAATTTCCATTTTTGACTGACAATAATTTTGCCATTGGAAAAAATGGTCGGATTCAGGTTCTTTGTACCTAACTGCCACCAGAAATAGACCGAGTATACGACTGAGAACAGGAAAAACTGGGAGACAATAAAATGCATGAAATGAACGCCGAAACTGGCTCCTTTTAAACCTTTATCCAGCACAAATCCAAAAGTTACCCAGTCATTTTGAGAATTCCAATAAATATTGGGGGCCACGATGGCAAATGCCAGTAGTGCTCCAACATAAGTTTGCCAATTGGTTAGAAGCTTTCTGGAATGCTTGTTGGAAATCATCCAAACTATCATGGAGAGTGGGAGTAAAATCATGATATATTTGGACATTGCCCCTAATCCGGCAGATAGTCCAAATAGAATCATCCAGTTTGGATTTTGCGTGGTGATGTATTTACCGATGATTAGTAAACAGATCAACCAGAAAGCCATATAAGGCTGATCGATATGCCAGAATACCGATCCCGTTGAAAAGTAAGGCGTACTAATAAGGATCAGCACAAAAACCAGCGCTGTTTTTCTTTCGAAAAACTCCTCTGCCACTAAATAAGCCAGGTACAAGATGATGACAGAAAAAAGAACACTGCCCAATTTTAATCCTAGCACGATATCGCTGAACACCAGGGTGATGATTCGCATGGTAAAGGCGACAAAGGGCGGATGCTCGTAATACCCAAAAGCGAGATAGCGGGACCAGATCCAGTGATCGGCCATGTCCGGGTGGATATCAAGAAAGTTGAAAACGGTGAACCATATGATGAAATGGATAACCAAGATAATCCAAATGGTGTATTTGGATGCTAAAAATCTGTCTACTATTGTCATTTACTTCCTGATGAAAAGAGGGCTTGAAAACAAAAAAGTGTTGATCTAATGATTAGTTAATAGTTGATGACTTCTCAATTCTATACAAGCAAAAACGACCGACCTGTTTGATCTTCTCTACTAAGGGATGGTCTTTTTGCAATCGTTTTGCGTTTTTATAATCACTGATTATATAAATGTCCTGGTTTGTCCGTTGATTCAGAATTTGCGGATCTCCGGGAAATTTGTAGTTGTGTAGTACCTCAATGGGTCCGTTTCCATAAAAAAATGCAGCGAAGGAAACCATCCTGTAGAAGATGACTTTATCGGACTTTAGTTGGGCTTCTTTGACCACGTCAATCAGCGGTTGTTGATGGATTTCAGTAAACACCGGCAAATGGATACGCCATAATCCCTGGGTGAAAACCAGCATGGCCATTGCAACCAACACCAGACCGACTGCCAACTGTTTTCTAAGCAGATAAAAAACCGCTGCGACAAATAAAACCAAAATGAGCCCACCAATTAGAAAGACAAACCCCATTGTTACATCGGGCATCGAAACCAGTTGCACTTTGGAATATTCTCCAAGCATTGTGGGCATACCTGTAAACAATAGCGCAAGAAAAACACCGATCATACCGGTTCCCCAGATACTCCATTTGGGTAAACCTTTTTTGGTAATAAACGCATTCTCAATATTGATTGCTACCAGCATGCTCAAGGGAATGTATATGGAAGCTGAATAATGCGGTAGTTTGGTGGAAACCAGGGAAAACAAAACCAAAACAAACACAATCCAGGCTAATCCAAAGCGAAAAAGGAATCCGATATGATTATTCTGCCACTTGATCTGTGAGGGGCGGAAGGCAAACAGGAGGACTGTCCACGGTAGTAAACCAAAAACGGCGACAATCAAGTGGTAAAAGAAGGGGCCCTCATGTCCTTCCATGGGTTTGGAAAAGAGCAATAACTGAAATTTTATAAAACCTTCCAAAAAGGACTCGCCGGTATTCAACCAGTTAATCAAATACCAGGACAATGCTATGGAAAGTGATAGAACCGCACAATAGAGGAAATGAGCAATCCGAATTCCCGGTTTTCGATTGAATATTTTGTAGCCTGAGAAGGCTACCAGGGGAATCACACCCGCCAATGGACCTTTGGTCAACGTTCCCAGACCCATGCTTATGCTTGCTATCGTGAGGTAGATTAAATATACCCTTTTTGGTCGTGATTTCCTTCTACCTAATTTGGCCAGCGCTTCCAGATGGTGGCGGTAGGAGTGATCAAACAAATAAAGCAGGTAAGCAGCAGTGGCAATGAACAGGTTAAAAGTATGATCGATGACAGCGACGCGCCCAAAAACCGAGGGCAAAAAAGAAGTAAGATAAACCAATCCCCAGACAAGCCCGAAGCGCGGTGATCCAATTTTGCTCCCGACAATGTATAGCAGAACGATCATCAACAATCCGGCGACAGGTGAAGGAAAGCGGGCAGCGAACTCATTGACGCCGAAAAGTTTATAGCTCAGTACCTGTTCCCAGAAGTAAAAAGGCGGCTTTTCCGCAAACAGGTGGTTGTTCACATAGACATTCAAATAGTCACCCCGAATCATCATTTGCCGACTTGCTTCCGCATAAATGTTTTCATCCCAATCAACAAGCTGGACATTACCTATTCCCGGAATTAGGAATATTGCACCAAAAATCAGTAATAACACAAATTGTTTTTGAACGACTTTAGGATCACTACCAGGTGTAATAGTCATGGAGTTGAAAATGGATTTATCTGAAGCGGTCGTTGAATCAGCTGCTTGATTCTCTGTCAGACCAATGAGGCTGTGGATGTATCAGCGTATTTGATTAGAAAGTTTATGATTATAATGCTTTTCAAAGTGAATGTCATCCACGGCTGGTGACAGAATTGATTACAAAGGTCAAAGAAGGTAAATTGCTCAAAGATCCCGGTAAATAGTGTTTATGGGATTCCTGTTTACCTAAACGGTCTGGTTCTTTATACTTTTCAAAACCTAGTAAACATACGTGATCATCACGTTTTTTCAGGAACTATCATAATAAATCTCAGTATGTATCCTTCTGAAACCAGAATTGCAGTCCTTATTCCCTGTTACAACGAAGAAATTACCATTGGCAAAGTTATCGATGATTTTAGAAAAGAATTACCAGCAGCGGACATATACGTGTTCGATAATAATTCCACGGATAAATCTGCCCAAATAGCCAAGGAAAAAGATGCAATCGTCGTAAAAGAGCCTAAACAGGGGAAAGGATTTGTAGTGGTTTCCATGTTTCAGAAAGTTGAAGCAGATATTTATGTGATGGTAGATGGAGACGATACCTACCCCGCTGAGTCGGTTCACGACCTCATCAAGCCGGTTTTGAATCAGGATGCGGATATGACAGTGGGTACACGCCTTTCCAAGTATAAATCCAAGGCATTTAAACCATTAAACCTGATGGGGAACTTTCTGGTCGCCGCCCTGGTAAATTGGATTTTTGATAACAAACTAAAAGACATCATGTCGGGCTACAGGGTCTTCAACAGGGATTTTGTAAAAAACATCCCCCTGGATTCAAGAGGATTTGAAGTAGAAACGCAACTCGTAATACAGTCTCTATACTATCAATACAAAACCCTTGAGGTTGAGATCGAACTTCGCCAACGCCCCGAAGGATCGACTTCAAAACTAAATACGATTAGTGATGGTATTCGCGTGTTGTTAACAATTGCCAATATTGCCAAAGCATACCGACCTCTTTTCTTTTTTGGTACTCTCGGGATACTCTTTTTGCTTACTGGCTTTGGTCTTGGCTTAATTCCCATCATCGAGTTTTTTCAAACAGGTCTGGTTACCCATTTCCCAACGGCTATTCTGGCAACAGGTCTGGTCCTGGTTTCAACCATTTTCTTTGCGATCGGGCTAATCCTGGATTCCATCAATTTCAGAATGCGAGAGATCATTCAGATTATTAGAAAGCATTAGCTTGTTTTTATTAATTTTTAAGGATCAGACATTTGGCAAAAATCTGGCATTAACCGCTTAAGAATCAGTTCATGCACCTATAACAGCTACAAAACTTGCGATGAAACAGATACTTGTCTTAATCCCACTGTTAGTTATATTCCTGGCTTCGAGTTGTACACCAACCTACAAAAGGCAACCAGCACAAAGCGGTAGAAAGTTTTTTACCCCCAGGAACTGGCAAATACCTATTGAGAAAGAGGGGCAGCCAAGTTCACCTTCCGCTGCACCGACTCAACCCAAATCCAAACCGGTTATTGTGTTGCCTGACGAGGAGGATGAGCCGAAAAATCCCGAAGAGCAGATGATAGGTTTTGCCTCCTGGTACGGTCCGGGGTTTCACGGCGAGAAAACAGCTAACGGGGAACAATATGATCAGGATGCATTAACGGCAGCGCATCGCTTTCTGCCTATGAATACCTGGGTTCAGGTGACTAACCTGGAAAACAATAAAACTGTCATTGTGAGAATCAATGACCGGGGACCCTACAAGAAAAACAGAATTATAGATTTAACGAGAAGAGCAGCAGAATCGTTGGAGTTCAAAGAACAGGGAACAGCACGGGTATCCTTGAAGGTTATTCGTTATCCCAAGGATTATGATCCAACGGAAGGCATGACGCCATATAAACAAATGATTGTGCAGATCGGTGTATTCAGCACCAGACAACGAGCGGATGCTTTCAAAATGCAGTTAAACCAGAAATATGCAAAAATTCCAATCTTCGTTGAAACGAGAAAAGAACTGTTTTATGTATTAGCGGGACCTTACGAAGAGAAGAAAGACGCTGATAGGGTAAGCAGCGCCCTCAAGAGAGAAGGAATAGATAATTTTGTTCGCAGCTATAAAAAATAAGTATCTATAAATAATCCATCGATTGAAAGTAAGATTTGTGCAAGTCCGCGAAGTCAAATTTCTTTCTGGGAGCGTGGTATTTACGGGCTTTCAAACCGTCTTTGCTAATAGCAGAATCGATGGTGAATTGATATCCCGAATCACTCTTGTTTTTGCTTAATTTATTAATCAGTAATACAATCCCTGCGATGGAAAGCATTGTCTTCATCACAAAGGCAACAGCATGAAATATCTTCATTTCAAGTCCTATTCGAGCAGTGGAATGAGTATTAAACCAAAAAACAGATTGGAACGATTTTGCCGTCATTAATTTATTGACGACGCTTCATTTAATTTTACATCTAACTAAAACATAATTTATTTCCGTTGTTTTATGAAGATAATACAGCCCTTCAATCGTAAATTTTATGTAAAAGCATGGCATTTGCTCTGCCCGTTATTGCTGTTTGTAGCGGTTATGTCATTCACAGGGCCGGTGCATTCGCAAGAGCAATATCCTATTGAATACACGGAGTTTCTAACCAAAGCGGAGAATATATTTTTATTTCACCCGGAGTTGGTGAGAGATGTGTTTTATAGCTTGATCGATTTAAAAGGAAACCGCAGTACCGCAAGGAATCGAATCAATAGGGATGTACTGGGTTGTAGAAGATACATTGAAGGAAACAGGGGATGCAGGATTAAAAAACTGAAAATGGAGCAAAAAGCGCAGGGTCTGACAGGCTCCCTGGAGATCCCCGTGAACTTCACCTACGTCCAAGCAACCAGGCATACACGAACCAAACAAAGAATACACCTTCGCTGGCGACCTGAACTGATAAAACCGCCGGCCATCAGCTTGCAGGATTTCCTTGAGGACGTCTGGGCCGCGAAAGAATCCAAATATTTCAAATTCAAACAAGGCATAGAGCGAATCCAGCTCAACCCTATTTTGGAACGTGATATCTACTTTGTAACGGACAATCGCATGGCGGACAGCCTTGTGGGGGTTTACAAACAATTGCCCACTGACAAGCAGGATTCGATCACATTTATATTCGACTACAGCGTTCCCACCAAACGACATATAACCATGGATTTTTTTGTCCATCTGAAGGCTGACAAGGTAATTATGAACAAACACACATTTTATCCTGTAGAACGGAAAAAGCATTGGTGATTGGTACAGACTGTGTCACAACAGAAAAATTTATGATTTTTCTCATTTAACAGGCGAAATGTGATACTTGTCACCCCGGATACCCAGCCAAGCCCGGAATGACGCAGGGAATCACCGCCGTTTGCGGCGGAGTAGCTAATATCAAACAAGAGACTTTATGATAGGAATGATCTTAGCCGGAGGAAGCGGAACTCGACTCTGGCCGTTTAGCAGAACGATGACCCCGAAGCAGTTTTTAAACCTGGGGTCCACGCATGAATCCCTCCTGCAAGAAACCATCAAGCGATTATCCCCACTTCTGGATAAAGACCATATGCTCATTGTTGGTTCCATAGTGCATGAACATGAGTTGTGGCGCCAAATTGAGCAGTTGATTCCCGATTATCCGAAGCAGAACCTGTTGCTTGAACCACAAAGTAAAAACACGGCTCCTGCTATTCTTTGGGGGCTCAGTCAAATTCCCGAAAACCTTCGTGACGAAGCTGTCATTATTTTACCGGCCGATCATTTAATCCAGAAAGAGGAACAATTTCTTGATAAGTTAAAAGCAGGTGAAAAGTTAGCGAAGGAAGGTTGGATCGTTACCTTCGGCATCAAACCGGATCATCCCCATACGGGATATGGTTATATTAAATCCGGCAAGCCGTTAAACGGAGGATTTAAGGTCGACCGATTTACAGAAAAACCCGATAAAGAAACAGCAGAAGAATTCATCAAGAGTGGTGATTATAGCTGGAATGCCGGAATTTTTATGGCTACTCCCAACACTTTGTTAAATGAATACAAAGAGCTGGACCCTGAATCCTACAGTCTTTTTTTCGAAGGAGCCAAGGTAAAGCCGGAACTGCACGAAGACAGCGGAGTTCATCAGGTATTCTCCCAGGTGGTTTCCAATTCCATCGATTATGCCATTCTTGAGAAATCCAGAAAGGTTGCTGTGTTCACCATTGATGTTGGTTGGAGCGATCTCGGCAGTTGGGAAAGCATCTATGAAATCAGTAATAAAGACGATAACGGCAATGTAACTCGTGGCAATGTGATGATGAGAGACAGCGAGAATTGTTTGATTATCTCTGATAAACGATTGATTACCTGCTCCGGATTAAAGAATATTATTATTATTGAGACTGAAGATGCGCTCCTGGCGTGCGATCTTACCAAATCACAGGATGTGAAGAAGATTGTGGAAACCCTGAAACGGGAAGACCGGTTTGAATACAAATTCCATACGACTGTCGCCCGTCCCTGGGGGAGTTATCGAGTGATTGCCGAAGGCAAGGATTATCAGATCAAGACGCTCACAGTACTTCCCGGCAAACGGTTGTCATTGCAACGTCACTTCCATCGTAATGAACATTGGGTGGTTGTATCAGGATCTGCTGAAGTTAAGCGCGGAGAACAGACATACTTTCTGGCCGAAAATGAGTCTACTTATATTCCCAAAAATGAGTTTCATCGGCTGGCTAATCCGGGAAAGATTCCACTGGAGATTATTGAGGTCAGGCAGGGAAGTTACCTCTCGGAGGATGATATCGAACGTTTGGAAGATGATTTTGGCAGGGTTGAAACCTTTGTCTGATGAAATAGAATCAGAAATGTTCGCTGGATAAAAACAGCAAAAAAAAAGCCGGGAATACCTTAGGTATCCCGGCTTTTTTATTTTACAAGCTAGACTGACTATATTATTGAACGTCAGTCTCTGCTCTCCTGTTCTTTCGCCATGCATTTTCGTTATGTGCGGTATCGAGCGGCTTTTCCTCTCCGTAAGAGATAATTCTGATATTGTCAGCCAGAAAACCAAGACTGATCAAATATCTCTTTACAGCAAATGCCCTGCGCTCACCAAGAGCCAGGTTGTATTCATTGGAACCCCTTTCATCTGCGTGGCCGGCGATCAACAATTCTGTAGATTCCTTGTCTGCAACATTTGCCAAGTCTGTTCTCAGCTGCTGTTTGAACTCGTTTCTCAGGTAAGACTTGTCAAACTCAAACAAGACATTGTTGATGGCTACAACAATTTGTTCAGTTGTTGTCGGCTCAACAGTTGTTGTGGTCTGAGTTGGTTCAGTCGTTGTTGGTTCGGTTGTGGTTGTCGGTTCAGTTGTTGGAGGAGGCTGGGTCACATCTGTTTGCTCAATAACTTCAACGCCTTCAAACTTGTCAAAAGCCAGTGATGCTTTGCCGCTGAATATTTCAACAACATTTTCTCCACCACCCCTGAGATAAAGCAGGAAATACTCTGCTGCTTTTGCTGTATTCTCCGGTACCGTATAAAGCACTTCACTTGTGAAATCAGCCGCGGCAACTTCCGCCAGCATTGCTCCTTTTCCTGTATCATTTGGAGCTGTTCCCCAGTATATTACGTAGTGAGTCACTGCAGCAGGTTTTAACCTGTCTGGTAAATCGAGAGTGATATCACCTCCGATTTCACCTTCATCATTGTCTGTGTCTGCAAAAGAGAATGTGATTTGACTCAGTGAGTTGTTATCCCAGGGTTTGACTTGCGGTTGTGGACATCCTGCCAGAGTGAATACAATGAGTGCGACAGTTATTAACTTTATAATTTTTTTAATATTTTTAGTCATTGTCTGCTTCTGGGAAATGGTTTTTCAGTCCCTTGGCTGAAAAACAAGTGATTGGAATTATAAGAAAAAAATGATGAAGACTTGTTCCCACGGTATTTCCTGCTTTCTTACTTAATTCGGCCTAATTTGGCAACCCCTTTTTAAAAAAACAAAAATACCAATTGTTTATCAATATAAAAACTACGGGATTAGTATAGCACATTTCAGGCCAATTAATCGATTGAATTAATTTGGATACCCGTGTTTTTATTAAACTTAAAACACCAAAAAGACAAAAAACACTCTAACTTGATTAATTGCGAGGAGTCCATACTTTATGGTAACTCTATCCAAGTAAATTATTAGACCGTAAATGCCATAATGGTACCTGGGAAGGCATACCCACTTTCTTTTTTACTAAATATTTACTAGAATCGTGAAACAAAAGTAAAAAAGGGAATCACCTCCTTCGACCATTACACGACATACACCTTTTCTTTGTAAAATAGATGCTAAAGATTTTTCAAATGATCTTCCAATCAACGGCTGTAAAGCTTCTGTTTCGTTTTATTGCCAGTATAGCCAGTGCGATTGTTGTGATCAGCGGATTTTTATATATAATGAATCTTGGGCAGAGAGAAAAGGAAGAGGATTTGGAGGAGCAAAAGGAAGATGTTGTCATCCCGCCTGAAGACGACGTTGAAGAAAATCCCAATTGAATGGAACAAGCCGGCTAGTTAAACCGTAGCTCCTTCCACTGGTAGCTGGCCCTGTAAAATGGTGGAAGGGAGCCGTATTTTTCCAGGTACCACTTTACAAATTCAAGCGTTTTTTTATTCGCATAACCTCCCCCGCCAATCTCACCATATTCATCGATAAACGGTTTGCATAGCTCGAAGATCTGCCTGTCCCTTTCTGCCTTTGCCAAAATTGAAGCCGCTGCCACGCTGATATAATCCTTATCAGCTTTGTTATACGCCTTGATTTTATCGTTTTCTATTGGGGCAAACAGGTTTTTGCCATCCAAAACAACCCTGTCCGATTTTAATGAAGAAATAATATTAAGGGCGGTTTCCTGCTCCAAACGATTCAGGCTGCTGTTGCGAACATAATGATCGATGGTGTCTGAAGGAATGATTGTCACCTGGTGTGGAAAGCGATCTTTTATCTTTTTAGCCAGCTTTTCCCTTTTTCCCCTGGCTTTTTTACTGCTCCCAAATGTTTTTGAATCCGCAACACCCCATTCATGAAGAATCTGCTCATCGTTGGCTGGTACCACTACACCTGCCATTATCATAGGGCCAAGCACAGGTCCCCTGCCGGCTTCGTCAATTCCAAGTTCCAAATGATTTCTCAAGAATTAATCCTTTTTCAGGATAGTGAGTGTGTCGCCCAGGGAAAGCCGGTGTTTTTTTATGTATCCGGCCGGCAGTTCCAGAACCATGTCGGAGGTAACGCCATAGCCATACCGTTCCAGGTAGTCATCCGGAGTGCCGTGTTCAGGAAAAGGTATGTTTTCTTCGAATTTCACCGCTTTGTTACCTAAAAACCAGATAATATCGATAGAAAAATTCATACGCTTCATCCAAAAGACCCTGCTACCCGGTCGGTCATAAACAAAGAGCATGCCTTGTCCTTCGGGGAGGGAAAACCGATTGCCCAATCCCATGCGTTGTTCCTCATTGGTTATTACGACTTCGGCTTCGATTGGAATATCTCTGACTTTGATTTTCCACCAGGTTTTGGCTGCAACTGGTTGCACAGCCAAAAGCAGCAGGCAAACCAAAAATGCTGTAAAGGAGAGGAAAGTTTTGGCAGGATTAAGCATAACGCTTTTTTAGTTTTTTTCTGATCATGTTTCGTTGCAAAGAGGGAAGGTAATCGATAAAGAGTTTACCCTCCAGATGATCCATTTCATGCTGAATACAGATGGACTTCAAGCCACTGGCTTCCATGGTGTGTTCATTCCCTTCCACATCCTGGTACTTCAGGGTAATAGAACCGGACCTCTTTACCTCAGCCCTAAATTCCGGTACTGACAAACATCCTTCCTCGTTAACTTGTTCTTCAGACTTTTCAATAATTTCAGGATTTATGATAACCATTGGATTGCGGGCGGATTCCGGAAGTTCCTTGCTGTAGGTTACATCCATCACAAACAACCGTTTGCCAAAACCTATTTGTACTGCTGCCAGTCCAATACCAGCATTCTCGTACATGGTTTCGATCATGTTGTCTGAAATTTCTTTCAGTTTGTTATCGAACTCCGTAACGGGGGTGGCAACGGTTTTTAAGAAAGGATCCGGATATGTCAAAACTTTGTATACTGTCATTTGCTGCCTTTGTAATACTAATAACGGGAGCTTACCCTTTGCCCGGGATATGTTGCACTTATTGGGCGGTTCTTGAAAACAGACTGGATTCAGGGCCTATTTCCAACTGCCTTGTTCATTTCATGTTAAAATTTCCTGCCCCTGATTGCAAGCAGGATACCGTTGCTATGAATGATTTAGACCCGGATTCGAGTCATTAATTTGAGTGGACCAGATGGTAGTTCTGGCGGATGTTCTGCCCAATTCTGACAATGCAATTGGCGGCTGTGGAATCCGGAAAGTGCAGGATGATGGGTTTTCGTTGTCTGATCGATTGAATAACGTAGCTGTCATGTTCGACAAAACCGACATACCCGAGATTCACACCAAAATATTTTTTACTGGCTGCGGTCATAGAGAATCCAACACGAACATCAGTTGGTGTTCTTACCTGGTTCAGAATCAATTTAGGTGTAAAATTGGATAATTCGTATTTTAAGGATTCACCAGCTTGAGGATTAATATCTGTTATGTCTGAAACAAGTTCAGCTGGAGTCCTGGGGCTTTCTTCATGTTTGCTTTCGGTGATTTTCTCAAGAAAAGCCCTTACTTCCTGGTGTTTGATCACCGATTTCAACTTTCTATAAAATGCCGATTTGATAAAGCGATAGGTATTCTCTACAGACGTTGGCTCAGGAGCGGCAACAAGAACACCCACATCGGCCATCAAAAAGAGGTCAAGTGTGTAGGAGCTGGTTCCGGCGCCAAGATCGACCAGAACATAATCAACATCAAGCGTCTTAATCGCTTTGATCAGTTTATTCTGTTGGATGACATTCAGGTTAGCCATCCCCAATACGTCATGAGCACCACTGGCCAGTTTGAGATTAGCGATTCCGGTGGGAAGTAGAATATCATCGAGACGTAACTGATTGCTTTTTATAAAATCGGAAACACTAATAATAGATGTGCTGATGCCAAAAAAGGTGTGAATGTTAGGACCGCCAAAATCCGCATCGATAAGCACAACGCTGTTACCCCTTTGCGCTAAATCGATACTGAGGTTGCTGCACAACAAACTTTTACCAACTCCTCCTTTGCCCCCTGCAATGGTCCAAATTCCTTTTCTCGCCATAGTCTTTAAGTCTGTGCGGTATTCCTGATACCTTTCGAATGTTCCAAATAATCAGGCAATCCAATTTGCCTATTCAATCCATCGAGATTCGGATGTGCAATAAAAGCTCCAAAAGTCGAATCTTATGTAAAAAAGGCAGCTTTTCTTAGGAAAACAGCAAACAACACGAAGACGCTAATGCTAATTCTATTGGGAACTCTGGCTTGGGGGAAGTAGAAACAGGAAAATTTGTGAGGAATGGTGGTACCAAGGAGGAGAGTCGAACTCCCAAGAGCCAAAGCTCACACGGACCTGAACCGTGCGCGTCTACCAGTTCCGCCACCTTGGTATACCATCTAAAAAATATATGATTGAATCGCTAATGGTGTCAAGAGAAAAAGCATGGTGTTTCTCGTGAATACCCTTATAGTGATTCCAGACTATCGATCCTTCCCGATTCATCCCGAAATTCCTCTGGCAAAATCAAGGAAGGATTTCTATGGTTCACTATCCACAACTGGTGAGCAGCCCGGGAAGCCGCGATGTGGAGCAGGTATCTTGAGTAGTTGTCATTTCTATAGTTCTCCATGTCCACATCCAACAGTACCACATAATCAAACTCCAAACCCTTCACCTGCCTTACATCAGTTACGTCAATTCCCGGGGTAAAGGGGAAATTTTGATCATCGATCAGTCTCAAGTCGGCAATTTCAACATTGTTGAGAAGTTCAAAATAAGCCTTCGCTTCTTCAGGAGAGATGCAGATCACCGCAATACTTGCCATCGGTTCGTTGATCATGGTGTCAATCAGACTCCTGCTCAGGTACTGGATCAACTCACCCTGGTTACTAAACTTAAAGGCTTCAACAGGCGGGCCGTGCCGGGTTGCCATGAATTCCCTGTTTTGGGAGAGGTTGCCCAGTACTCTGAACGAGAAATCCATAATCTCATAAGTAGAGCGATACCCGACCTTTAAAGTGGACACTTTCTGCCCCTTGATTCCCAGGTTCTGAAAGGTGGTCTCCCAGTTGATAAAACCGCTTTCCTTTATCATTTTTTGATTCACATCTCCGGCAAAGGTGAGACTCAGAGGTTGTTTGGCGATATTGGTCAGCACAGCCAGTTCAATGGGGCTGAAATCCTGAACCTCGTCCACCATAATATGATTGTATTGCAACGGTTTTTTGTTCTTCTTTGCAATCTCTTTGAGTAACCGCTGGTACATATAGAGCAATATGGGATCATCTTCATAATCCAGCGAAGTTCGAGGAGCGCTTGAATCCTCTTCATTAGATACAATTTCAACCAGATCCTTTTGAGGAGCCGGATCTTTGGTATTGATTTCGGCAAATTGATGTCTTAACCAGTCGATCACTTCAGCAATCTGCGTGGTTGTAAAATCATCAGATCCTTCATTAAAGCCAAACTGCAGGAAATGATAATCGGTAAACAGGTCTTCCCAGAACTCCAGCAACATCGACATCCGGTCTTTCTCCGGATCGATTAGATCGGTTACCACTCGTAAAAGGTTGGTTTTGGTGACAGCATCGAATTCGGGTTTGCAATTGCCCAACTGGCGTTTGCCCTCCAACCATTCGTAAAAGTTGTACAATCGGGATATCAGGGGAATACCTTCCAGATCCTGCAATACAGGGCGAAACTTCTGCTGATCCACCAAATCTGAAATGCCAACTTCAAATTCCCGTTCTTTGGCCTCTATAAAATCATTAATCAGTTGAAACAAAACGGGGTGTTTTTTAAAGCGGATCACGGTCACCGGGGTGTGTTCCGAGTAACTTCTTGGTAAATGACCGGAAAAGAGACGAATTCTCAGTTTGCTGACCCAGTTTTCAAAGTTTTCTATGATGATGCCACTCACACCCAGGGAAGGAAGTACCTTAGAGATGTAGTTGGAAAGGGCCCGATTGAACACCATCACCAGGATTTTCTCTGCGGAAAATCGTTGTCTGTCTTGAAAATGCAGCCAGGCAACCCTGTGCAGGGCAATGGTGGTTTTCCCGGAACCTGCCAGACCTTGAATGGCTACTACGCCGGTTTCCGGTTGAGTAATCAGGTCAAACTGACTGGGGTCGATCAGGGCGGTGATCTCCGGGAGGAATTTACTGCCCCGTATGCCACTTTCTGATCCGATCCCCATTTTAGATTTTATAGAAGCCGTATTTTGCGGACGAGGAGCGGAACCGGCTCCTCCTTTCAGCAAATATCGTTGCGTATCACTTTGAACCCAAGAGCCGTCAGCCGAGCTTTTAAGGATCTGATCTCCGGTCTGTATTTCGACAATGTTCCCATCGACGATTCTTAAAATCCGCTTGAAAAGAACTTCCCCTTCAAAGATTCTGCCTTCAATATCTTCTTCATGTTCGTCTCCCTCTTCATACAGGAAGTAAATCCGGCCAATGGGCGAGGTTTTCCAATCAATAATCTGAATGCTGCCGTCTACGCTTCGATAAACCTGGGTTCCCAGATAGAGATCTTTGAAACCATGCTGATCGGCAAGCTTCATATGCCCGAAATATGGGTTCAGGATATCCAGTTTGGTGGTACCGGCAGAATCGATCTGGCTTAATACGGCATCCAGCCTTATCAGCTGGGCTTTGACCTGGGGTAAATCATCACTGTTGACGTCGGGGATCAGCTCGTTAAGCTCCGTGATCTCGTTCAGGATGTCATCACGAAGTGTGTCCTTGATCTGGTCAGCAAAACTCTTTTGCAGACGTCGCAGGTTGTTTTCTTCTTCTTTAATAATATTGAGTTCCGAATCGGAAAGACTCATGCTCGAACCTCGTTAAACGCAAATTGTAAAATTATTGATGTCTTGTAAACGTGATGATCCGGGAATTGAAAGTCTTGCTTTAGAATCGACCCGGATATTTGTCGGTAGCAGGAATGAACCAGATTCCATGTTTTTGTCTTAATCGAAGCAATTCATCAGATTCCCTTTTGTCGTTTAGCTTATGGGCTCCATTAACTGCCGTATAGATGCTGCCTCCGTAAAATCCGATGGTGAGCAATCCAAAAACAGCTCCGGATTCCTTAGCATCGTTACTCACAGCATCCATGGTAGCCAGGTAGAATAATGCCGTCAGGAAAAAAGCATAGGTTCCTTCCATGTATCTGCCGGTGTAATAGCTTCCTGCACCCGGTATGATGGCAGATAAACTACCGGCCAGCCATGGCGATTTTTTGTCTATGGTTCTATTATCCCACGCAGCAATGAAGCGTTGGATTGCAGGTGCATAAGGATCTGTGTCGTCCAGCTCCTTAAAAATCTCTATCGCTTTGCCGATGTTTTGTTCACGAAAGCTGAAGATCGCTGTTTGTTTAAGGTCCAAAAGAGAAATCCCCAGCAAGATCCTCATTCGCTCCAGTCGGTCTGCTTCTAATTCGGAACGCTGGAGTTGTAATTCCCAATGGTCAATGGCATTTTCGATCTGGCTACCTGCAAGATAAGATCTGCCGATCTGCATGAGGGCAGTTTCTGCAAGCTCATCTTCGGGAAAGAAAAATATCAAACGTTTGTATTCGGTAATTGCTCTATAATATTCCCGACTCTTATATAGATGTGTGGCGTAGTTAAACTGCTGCTGTTTGCTCAACTGTATATCTGCAGCCAGAATATCACGATGAATGCTGCTGACAAGCAATAACGGGGTAATAAAGTAAATCAGAAGTTTGCAGATTCCACCGGGTGTCTTTGTAACGTCTGAAAAGGCAGCTCTTGTCATTGGAGTACGGAGAAGCCCTTGGATGGAAGTAACTTAGGAAGGTTGGGTGGTGGTGCGAGCAGAGAGAATCGAACTCTCACGGCCTAGGGCCACAGCCCCCTCAAGACTGCGTGTCTACCAGTTCCACCATGCTCGCTTATCAATTTTATGTAAAACGACATTTTCAGATATGAGGATAATAGTGTCAAGCAAAAAGTTGCAGATTGGGTATTGACCGGGAATCACAATGGTTGATTTTGATCTGGTTTTTGGATTGAATGTCAACTGAATATCAAAATTGCCGTTTTATGCCTTGACACCAAATTAAATCAATTATAGTTTTAGGAGATAAAGGGATGATTAAGTCAGTATTTGCCAACCCAGTTAAATAGCGACTTAAGCCAATCTTAGCACACCAAAGAGGCGACATAGCCAAGCGGTTAGGCAGAGGTCTGCAAAACCTTTTAGATCGGTTCGACTCCGATTGTCGCCTCCACCAAATCCCACACAAGCCAAACCTAAGACGATCCTGCCTGGATGGCGGAATTGGTAGACGCGTGAGACTTAAAATCTCATGTCCGCAAGGACGTCCCGGTTCGATTCCGGGTCCAGGTACCAACAGCAGGATTCATTCTTCCTATCTTTTCAGCGTTTTAAAAATCTATCTTTTGCTTGATTTAATCAAAAAGGTAGATCAGAAGTTTATCAGCAGCATGATGCCTTTTTTGACCAATAAACGTGTGTTAAGTTGTAGGATGGGTTGAACCCACCATCAAATATAGAACGTCGCAAAGCGACTCCATATCAGCCCATAACCAGCAACCGATAACTGATAACTGTACCTAAGTCCTCATGGAATCGATCCTGAATCCATAAACGTAAATATGGAGCACTCACAAGGCGTCATGTCACCTCGGACTTAATCCGGGGTCCATCATAAAAAAATATAGCCGTTGCGAAGCAACGCTATAGAAGCTAACATCCAACCAATATGAAGTAATCTTTCCCAATAAAATGAAGGGTAAACTATGAAAATAAGACTATCTTTATTACTCACAATTTTAATCATTTCTACTGCAATTGTATCCTCATGCGGCCAAAAATTTCCTGTTCCTACCGGTAATAATGAGGGTATTCTAGTCGTTCCACAACGCACAACAAACAACACTAAAAGTAATAAATTTGCATACAATTACTATATCAAGTACCTCCCTGAAACCCCTGTAAAAATACGAATTGTTCCAAGCATTTCCAAAGACTTCTATATCTTTGAAAACTTCCCAGCAGGAACTTATCAAATTACTTCTTTAGAATCATTCGGTATAAGTAATAACTCAATTATGGCAGGTCGAAGAGGTAGTCGGTCAGAATATGTCTATAAATCATATTTTGAGATAAAACCGAACCAGATCACAGTTCTAAATCGGAGGCTTACTATTTCCAAAATCAAACTTGACGGTACTTATTCAAGGCAAAATTGGAGCTTTTCTTACCTAGATGAAAGTGAGAAACAGGAAATAACTGATAAATTGAAGCAATTAGAAAATGTTAATCTTTGGACATTTTACGAATAGCTGTGGGGTTCAATAATCATTTTCGATTACATTTTAAGTGAAGGCGTCGAGCTTGTATCTTTGAATCATAAATCAGGTGACAGCATACCTATTTAAGAAACCTAAATCAGGTGACAGTATACTAATTTAGAAAAATAGGTATACTGTCACCTGATTTCCATTTTAACATTTTCATCCAAACTCCAGCCGACCGCAAAACGATGATCATCCCAATGACCCACAAATCCAAAATCCTCAAATCCTCAAGTCTCCATATCCAACTAAGTAATCGACGTCCTTACCCAACCAAATCCGATAGATAACCAACTCTAAGTCCGGTTTATTTCAACATTCTACTAAACAATTGACATATTTGAGAGTGTTAAGTAATTTGTTGTTTCATATGTTTTGATAAGTGAATACACATTTTTATTTT
>JAKSDL010000088.1 GCA_022360105.1 Pseudomonadota bacterium | reverse complement strand
GCTTAATCCTTCATAAAACTGCTTGAGAACTTTTGACCTAAAATCCTCAATAAGATTATTCTTATCGACAAAACCTAAATCGAGTTCCAATTTGTTTATTTTATACACTTCAGAAGAGTCATCTATTTCATTGCAGCATTGCTCCAGTGCAGGAACAATTTCATTAAAATAAATATCCCTCAGTCTCCCCTGGAATAAAAATGATTCAACATCTGATTCCAGACCGATATCTAACACTTGTCTTTTAATAATGTGATGTTGTTCCATGGTTAATACAAAATCAGAGATTTATTGTCCTATGTCCCATTTTTTTGCCAAATACAGTCTGATCTTCTCCGACTCTTCATGAGAAAGGGCCTTGTCAAGCAGAATGATTTCTGCAATGTCCCCTTTGAAATAGTTCCCTCCTGTATTGACAGAACCGATTGTGAACTGCTCAGAATCTTCCAGTGTCACGCCGCGTCCCATATTCTCCGATACCGAATCCGAATCATCGACTCTCAACGAGACCAATCCTGTTTTCTTACTTCTGGTGAATAGTGCAATATGAAAATGGTTCAAAGATGAAGCAACCGAAATGGCATTTTCATCCCCTCCAATCACGCCAATACCAGCAATAAGGTTACTATCCTTGCCAATCAATAAGCCAAAATCTCGTTTATTCAAATCAAACTTATCGCCTGGAGAATTTCCATCAAACAGCCCTACGCCTTCAAACCAATTGTCAGCCATGATAATCTGGATCAATGCGCTCTCAACAAGATGATTCAGATAAATATCGAAGGTTGCGTCTCCTTTTGTTATGACTGATAACACTGAGCCATAGTCGTCGAGGTGGTTCAGTTCTTTTAATTTATTCCAGATATCTAAAGACAAGGTCTTATTGATCCCATCAATACTCATGAATTCATCCCCTGGAACCACAATCTTGAGATTCTTGAATTCTGTCAGGGTATCAAATACCGAGTTCTCAATACTCTGTTTGGTAGCTGAAAAGTCAAAATGTGTTAAATTAAGACTGAAACCAGGTTCCTTTGGAGTGAAAGTAGGCAGAACCTTTCCGTCGTCATCAATTAGTCCTTGATCTTCTTTTAAATGGTTCCAAATATCTTGCGACAAAGATGATGATACCATTGTGAGATCTTCAAAAGCATCAGGGGCTATCGGCATATATTCATTGACATCTATTCCTATATCGGTCTTGTAGACCAAAATAATGGTGAAATCATCCTGCACCAATCCAGGGACAATTAGACTTGATTGATCGAATCGAATCACAGGTAAATCATTTTGGCCGGCTTCTACAAAAACCGGTCGCAGATTTCCTGTTGGCTGCGTTGCTGCATAATCATGAAGATTAGTATCAAGCCATTTTTCAACCTTACCAGTCGACTCTTTGAATAAAATCGTATCTAATTTGCTTGCATCCAGGTGAAGAATAGGCCGGATAATGTTGTTAACACCCGAGATGTCGATTTTCCATTTATCGGACAGATATTTTTCTAATAGTTGCCTTTCCCTTGTGTCTATCTCGTTATTGGTGATAATGATTTCAGCAATATCGCCATGAAAGTATCCTTCCCTTTCTGCCTGATTTTCATCGTGGGTAGCACCAATACTTAACAAATCCGCCATTTCAAGGTTCACGTTCCGGGAAAGATCAATGCTATCTGATAATTTAAGTCCATCAATATACGTATGAACTACCCCAGAGTTTGAGTTGCCTTTTACGATTGCAATATGGGGCGTTTGCAAAGAAAAGTCCGTTTCCGAAGACTGATTTCCAACTCGTACAGTCAACCCTGCAGAGCCGGTCTCCACACTTTGTTTGGTATAAATGCCAAACCCTTTATCAGGATGGTTTGACAGATAGTTATCAATAATACCGGCACCATATTGGGATGTAGAGCTGTTCGGGTGGCTATTTCCCCATGACAAAGCGTTAAACACGATTGCCAAGGTAAATTCCGGTTTCTGGCCCAATTGCGACGCTATTTCTAAGTAGGTGTTATTAAACCGAAGTGCGGGCAGTGAATTCATCCCTTCGGGAACATATACCGGCTTAAAATCCTGATCGACCTGCTGGGCAGTCGCATAATCTAAAAAGTTTGTATCTTCCCAATCAGAGACCTTTCGATCGGTGTCATAGTAAATTGTCTCTTTTTCGTTGGCATCCAGATGTAACCAAAGGTCTGCGGTATTAACCGGAATGCGACGAATGGTAATTGACCATTTATTCGCCAGGTATTTTTCAATTCGTTGCCTGTCATGGTCTTTCAAAACATGGTCAAGAACGATAATCTCACCTATCTGCCCTCGAAATGGTATACCTTCGCTATTAAAAGCACCGACCTTAATGAACCTGGCATCATTTAGTTTTGCACCGTCTGTTAAATCTGCGGTCTTGTGAAGCAATCCGTTTACATATAGATTGACCTCTCCATTTTCTTTGATACGACTTAAGCTAACCAAAGCAGTCTGGTTAAACTCCAGTTCTCCGGATTGCAAGGTATGGTCTTTTGCTTGACGGTGACCGATTCCAGCCATCACAACCATTTTGTCACCTATTTTGCCAAAAGAAATTCCAAAATCATTGAAATAACCGGAACAGTCGGCATCAACTACAGCAACTCCTTCTGTCCAATGAGTCAAGGGGGTAACATCTTTGCCATCCAATTCGGAATTGCTTCCAAGAAAGTGAGTAGAATCAGGACGAAAGACTACGAAAATAGTAAAGTCATCCTGTATCGTGCGGTCAATAATCAACGAATCGTCATGATAGTCTTCAATCGTTTCTATTTGAGTGAAGACCACTGATCCCAATTGATTTAATATTGCCGGGGCAAATTCAGGCCTTCGCTTTTCACTATTCTGTATGGCATGATTTCCATAAGGGCCAATATCGTTTAATCGGGCGACTTTGTTGTCTTCAAGTAATACAGTAGTCAGTCTTGAAGGGTCTAAATGAACAATTGGTTTTGTAATTGGATTGACGCCAGTGGTATCAACTTTCCATTTGATGGATAAAAAATCCTCAAGACGTTGTCGGTTTAGAAGAGATAATTCTTCATCAAATATTATAACCTCACCGATCTCGCCTGTCAGATTTTGACCAAGGGTTAGTAGTTCCGAACCAATATTAAACATTAACGGGTTGAAAAAGGTGCCATCAACGATCGACTGACCATCCAGATATAGACTGATTTTATACGTGTTTTGAATAAGCTGGCCGGAAATTATTAAAATGTGGGGACTTCCAAGCGAAGAATATATTACGGATTCATCAGATTCAGCTTTGAGCGTAACAGCACCATTTTTTCCAATATTAATTTCAAAACCTTTGCCTGCATTGCCTGTTCCACTTAAAATCTGCCCTTCACTTTTATCCGATTTGTATACGATGCCGATGGAAAACCTGTCGCCAATTAGCGGATTTCCAGTCGAATCAATTATCAGGCTGGAGCTACCTTTAAACTGAAGCGATGGACGGTTAGCCAGGGCATTTTGATTGTAGATCGGGCGATTAAACTCCACTCCCTGGATGGCATCTATCCGGCTTTCACTGAGATCTTGCCAACTCTCTGTTTTACCTGAACTTATGTCTCTTTTGACGCTGCTGATGGCGTCGGCATCTAGATGAAGAATGGGCTTTTGAATAGAACTGACCGCGGAAAGTGCTATGGACCATTCTTCAGAGAGGTATTCCTCCAGTTTTCTTTTTCGAGGACCAAATAGTGAGGAATCAAGTAATACGATTTCTCCAACATCTAAGGTAATCCCGGCTTTTGTAGAGCCAAAATAGAGCTGCTCGGGCGCTGCTGTTTTTACCCAAAACTGTGGGACCTTAAAATCATGGACTGTACCATCCAGTACAACGCGCAGCTCCCCATTTTCGAAGTTTCCGCTGAAAATTAACATATGGGATAACCCGAGGGTTGACTCCAACTCAACCTCCTCAGATTCCAGTGAAACCACTACATTCCCATTGTTTTTAATTGAAACACCTAACCCTACTGAAGCATTGTTGTTACTTGCCAAAAGCTGGAACAGTGATTCCTGGTCGTTAGCAGCAATGGTAGCTTTGTATACGATTCCTATTGTAAATTCTGTTTCAAATGCCTGCTTGTTGAGTAGTAACTGATTATTATCCGTGAACCTCACCACCGGCAATTTCTGATCTTCTTTAATGGAGGTAACAGCTGAGCCTGCTGTGGGAAGTATGTCGTTATGATTAAAACTGAGATCTTTCCAGACGCTGATAATCTCACCATCTTCAGGTGGATCGGCTGGATCATTTAAGGCAGAGACGTTTTTGGCAGAAAGATGCAATACAGGTAATTTAACACGGCCGATTTCCAGAAGGTTGATCAATGTATTCCGGCTTGAGTTGTATTGGTCCGATTCATTTTGGTTGATAGTTTCCAGCTCATTTAAGAAACCCGAATAAACTTCTTTAAAAGACTGAAGTTGATCTCCATCGAACTCCAGTACATTATAGTTGATATGTGCAGGTGTTTCTTCCTCTATGGTCTCATACACAAGCTGTCTGAAAGAACTGTCCTTAAAGCGTTCAATGCCTTTTGGAATAACATACGAAACTCTATACGAATAAGGATCCGGTTGAAAATCTTCCAAAATTGTTTCAGCACAAACAAAGTCCAACGTTTGCTCTCCTTTAGGCCGAAACAAAATATGCTCAACAACATGAAAATTATCCCACTCGTCAGTTTGATCTAATTCCCGAGTATGTGCATCGAACCCCAATTTGGAGGCAATCAGATTTTTTAATCCCGCAACATTGGTTTCTTTGTTCGTGTTGTCTAGTATGTTGAAAGTCCTGTACTTGTTATAGCTCAATTTTGGATAGTTCTCCAACAATCCTGCTTTGGCGTCCAGAAAGCGCGATTTCTTCAGCAGTGGATCTAAGCTAGTAAACTTATTGAATTGGTAGCCAAACAAGGCATAGTCCGCAAATTTTTCGTTAAAAAGTGACAACAAATGATTCAGAATTCGGTTTTTTCGGTTAAATGCACTTTCATTCGCCAATTTATTAGAATTTGTATTATCTTCAACATATTGATATCCTTCAATAACTTCTGCAAAGTTATCTGCCCAGATCGATTCCGGCAAAAGCCTGGAAAAATAAGTTTTTATTATATCATCGCGATTTTGATTTAAGGCAAAAACATCCTTAAAACTCTCCAGTTGTTTCAGATAATTGATCAGAATTTGCTCAAAAAACAGCAGATACCCCCTTAACTGTTTAGCCTGGGCTCTCCTTTTTGTACTGGCGGCTGAAGGCAGCCCGGTTTCGCTGATTCCATAGTTGGAAGGTAAATGAGGGCTTATGGCATCATAAGTCGAAAATAGCTCTGTTTTTTCAGATAAAACCGGAGGAGTGGATGATGTTGATTCATTAATTTTGTTTTTTGATTTTTGAACCAAGGCTTTAATTTTTTCGCTGACTATAACGGCATCAACTGGGGTTTTTGCGTTATTTTTAAATAGACGTAAATGCTGTCCATTGAACGGCTCTAATACCAAGGCCTTGGTATCGTCCAGCACCAAAGCCCATTCTTGCTTATCTGCAGGACCAGGGTTTGGAATATTTGATACAAATAAGTTCCTTACATCTTTGACTGAAGGATGTGACATAATTATCCGAATTAAATCGGATGTATGTAACTCACGCCTTTTGTAGCCTATACCTAACTCATCGTCATCGATGAAACCATTCTCCAGTGAAGGACCATTAAAGATTTGCTCAATCGACTTTCCCTTGTTCAGCATCTGTTTAAGGCTGTAATGCTGAATCCTTGGGGAAACAAATTGCATCAATTCAAAATAGACCCAGGCAATAACTTCATTGGCATCTGAATCTTCATCTATCTGGATATCCGAATAAAGAGATACAACTTCCTCCTCCACAATTCGGATATCCTCAAAGTCCTCGCATAGATTGCGATGAGCATGAAGCTTTGATTTAACTTCCTCTCTCAGAACCTGTTCATTTTTGGCGTATTCCTTTTCTAAGTTGTTTTCTTTTTCGATATGAACGCGATACAGACCGTTCAAAAGGATTTTCTGTGCTTTTGCGGAATAGTCATAAAGGAGTGCGTTGTTATCCTTGTCATAATAGATGTCAGGATCAATGTCAGTTTCACGTTCCAGCCAGGCGTTTTTAACACCCGGGATATCGATAAGCAACTTCCGATAGTCATTAATCGTTACCGGATTTATTGTCAGGATCTCACCAGGAGAAAAAAACCGACCCTTTAGTTTACCAGATTCATCACTTAAAACGCTCTCAATATTTTCCGAGATGCGTGAATCAAGATCTTCTATTCCATAGCAAAGGGCTTCAAGTAAGGTTACACCGGGGTCATGGATGTTGTAATCTGTCCAAATATGCCCTGTCACCTCCTGAAGATGTTCAAGCCCCTTCTTGCGCAAATACTCCCAATTGACAGGTGTATTGGAGTTTGTGAGTGAATCAACCATAGTGATTTTTCAGTGGAAATTATAACACTCCAAAATATGTTATATGCATTGTTACAGAACCCGAACCGATAGCATTGTTTTGGAAAGTAAGTGTGCTCGTAATCGCAGAATAGTAGAGATTGAAATCGCTGCCGGACTTTTGATCTGAGAATTGCCCACCGGATATTTTCGAAACAATACTGGTACCTTGAACCGCAAACAGTCCGGATGAGACAATATCAGCCGAATCGATCACTGTTATCATCAGCATTCCGGTTGAATTAGCTGTAAATATAAAATCAGAAATACCTTTTTCTGCGCCCTCCGCAACACTGGAACTTGATGGGTTAGGGACAACAATATCGGCTTTTCCTGCCAATTGAGCAATGATAGGGGTATTATCGGCAGTAGAGTCCACATAGGATTTAACAGCTTTTGCACTTGGAATCCCGCCATCATCAATTGTTTCTGATGAAATGTCCGTTGAAATTCTGGAGAAAACAATAGTCTCGTCAAAACCGAAATCACCTTTGACCACCAAGTTTTTGGTTAAAAAGTCTTGAGTATCTTTCCCCCCCAGTGGTGTTGCATAGTCTTTCATGTAGGAAACGTTAGGAAGGGCTGTGTCTTCGTTGATACCGGAGGCTGGATCGGGTTCAGCTACCAGGATTTTGTCTATGTTTGTAGTCCCATCAAAACTAAGGTTTCGATAGATCCTTAAGTCTTGTGCTCTAAAATCCTGGGTGTCACTTCCCGCCAATGCTGCAGCATAGGATTTCATGAATGTTACATTGGGAAGAGCGGTATCTTCGTCGATGCCGGATGCCGGATCGGGATCTGTTACCAGTACTTTATCGATATTTGTCGTGCCGTCAAAACTAAGATTCCGATAAATCCTTATGTTTTGGGTACTGAAATCCTGAGTAGCGTTTCCTGCTTTTTGTGCGGCATATTCCTTCATATAGGTTACATTCGGGAGTGCCGTGTCTTGGTTAACAGTATCTGCCGGATCAGGCTCTGCTAGCAGGATGTTTTCGATAGTTGAACCATCAAAACTGAACGTTCCGGAAACCTGCAGGTTTTTGGTACCAAAATCTTGGCCAACATCACCATCCAAACTCGCCGCATAGCTTTTCATATAACTGACGCTGGGAAAAGCTCTTGTTTCATTGATAACTTCGGCAGGGTCAGGCTCAGTAAGTATAAACTTTTCAATGCTTGAACCATCAAATCCGAAGGTACCTGCGATGGTCAGGTCATGCGTACTAAAATCCTGTCCGGAATGACCTTCCCGTTGGGCTTTGGTATCGGCAAGTGCTTTGATTGCATATTCTGTAGCAACAGCAGTCTGACTGGGATTTTCGAAAAGAGTGCTGTTTGTTATTTCATTAATTTTATGTCCGTTTTTCAGTGAAAAATCGTTGTGGACTGCCAAATCTGCGGCTGTAAAATTTTGGTCTGTTTCTCCGTTTTTTAAAGCTTTTGTATCAGCATATTTTTTTACAGCATTTTGAGTCGGTAAAAGTCTGCTGCTTGATTCCTGAAAAGTGGAATCATCAGAAGTCCCCTTCAATGTTATACCTGAATCGCCGAATTTCAGGTAACCGTTGACAGTTACCGTATTTGTTCTAATTCCACCACTGCTGAAATAGAGGCTTCCGGAATTGTTAGATAAAGATCTGCTTTGGCTGATAACCAGCGAATCCTGTGCATCGACCTTTAAAATCTGAAAATCGCTTTTAGGTTCATAACCTTCCCAGGCCAACAACAGTGTATCAACGGTTCCCGATTTGTCGGCAGGATAAAATATAGTCAACGATCGGTTAGCTTGGTTTGCATCAAAAGAAAAACTGTTATTACCTGCTGGTTGGGATTGAATATTGATTGCAGGAGTAAGAGTAGGATGCCCCGTATGCAAGACAGTAATACCATCTGCACCCGATGAGTTGTATCGATATTCACGATTAACCTCCTCAGGTGTTGGGTTCATTTCAACTGACCATTCTACATAGAAATCGTCATTCGTGCTGGAGTTGTTTACTACAATCTCAAACCCATGTTTATCTCCATTAAAGTTACTCCAGGCTTGATGTAACCCAGAAACGGTCCTTGCTGAAACTGAGATCGGATAATAGATGGTTAATAGTTTGGTCACATCATCAGCAGTAAACTTGAAACTATTATCATTACTAACTTGAGTTTTTAGCTGGGCCAGATTTGCCTGAGGTCCGTTATATGTGATCGTATATCCCGCCAAAGAAGTTTGTGAGGCCGTGTCGACAGCAACATCGATCAACTCCAGCGTTTCGGTCTGTATCAGGTTAATCGCTTCTGAAATTAGAGAATCTACAATTTCGAAATCCCAGCTAATCCCATTTGCATTCAAATAGCTTGACCAAGCATTAGACACAGCTTGAGGGCTGTTATCCACGATACCTAATCGTATTTCCAGCATATTGACTTCTGTGGTGAAAACGACTCCACTTTCACCATTTTGTGTAGCTGACTTCATAATTACTCGGGGCATTTCCGATGCATCGGACCTGCCTTTGTGCCTTATAAAAAGCTGATCGAAACTACACTGGCGAAAAACGTCCCCTGTCAAGGTAAATGTTCCTCCAGATACGTTTGAGGTTATCTTGCCTTGATCTGTTATTTGCAGAATTTCAAACCCTTTGGCACTGAAAGATTTGACGTATTTCCATGAAATCCAGCCATCCATTAATGATCCAGCTGTTCGGTCAAGCTCATTAAACGGCGATTTAATCACGAGAGTATCATCAACCACAGCAAAATCGAATTGTTCAACCCCTTCTTTTGTATTGGTTTCGATGCGAAATTTCGGGTTTGAAATATCCGCTCCTGCATAAATGATTCGAAGACCATTACTGCTTAATTTGTATTCCTTGAAAATATTTGGCGAAGGACTAAGTTTTTCCGTAGCATCCTTGAATGTCCATGGGTTTGATCCCACACGATACATTTGAAAGCCGCTCGCTACCAGCATGTTCGATTGCTTAAATTCATTCCAGTCTGAAATAAGCACATCTATGTCAGATTCTTCATTGTAGGCTATTAATAGATCAAAGTTATCAATAGAAATGTTGAAATGACCCGTTCCCTTGGCAATCGTACCTGTTTCCCGCACCATTGATACTGTAGCTTCCTGCCCTGCTAAACCTTCATATATGACAAGTAAACGCTCTCCTCCGAAATAAACGTTGCTGTTAGCAATCAATTCCCCGCCAATTTCGAATTCACTTTCAGTTTGCAATTCACTTATTGTCGCTCTGCCTGCATTTAGATTTACTAAATCGATCGATTCAAGATTCAAAGTCTTTGCACTGAAATCTCCGGTCACATCGAGACTGGTAACAGTGGTCATACCCAGCGTAACCGTATCGGGAGCATGAAAAGATTTATATATAAAGGCACTATCTTCAGCTTTAAAAGCATCGCCGCTTACGGTCGCCCCTTTTTCTGCTTTAAAAATTTCTCCCTGAATTGACGCGCCATTTTTTGCAACAAGCTCTCCTTGAGTAATTGTCAGTCCGCTGGTTCCACCAATTGTTGCGCCGCCATCTGCCGATAAAAACCCTTCTGTGATTCTTAGACCACTGACACCGCCAACAGTAGCACCTGCATTGGCTTTAACTTCGCCTTCGTCGACAATTAAGCCGGAAACACTGCTTATAACAACTCCGTCTTCTGCGTTCAATAAACCACCACTAATTGTAGCACCCGCCTGTGCCTGCAATTCCCCTTTACTAATAATAAGTCCGTTACCACCGTCAAACTTTGCATTGACGTCAGAAACAAGATCTCCTCCGACTATTTGAATTCCATCCTGCGCCAGCAATTTGCCACCACTGATAGTAACAGCTATCCCGTCATCGGTCGCGCCAGCTTTGATCATTGCACCTTGTTCGACAACCAAACCTTGCCCACTGATAGTAGCCCCGTTGTTGGCATTTAAAGTGCCATCGATATTTGTTAAACTTCCAACACTAAATTCCGAACCGTTGATAGTCGCTCCATCATCAATGGTTAAACTGCCACCCACTGTGACACTTTTTTCAACCAAAAGATCTTGTCCGTTTATGGCAGCTCCCTTGTTTACGGTTAGTAAACCATTGACTACAAGACTGGCAGTATCAGCAATACTTAATTCACCGCTCGATAAATTTGCTCCATTACTGATATCAAGGGTTCCGGCGACATTTAATGTACTGGTTTGGTCGATAGTCAGTGTGCCTGATTGCACAATCGACTGATCACTAAAAGTAATTCCCTTTTGTGCATTAAGAGTAGAACCGGATACAGTGAGACCATTCGACACAGACAAACTGCCGGTAATCGAAGTCTGACCGGTTAACTGGGTAGAGCCTTCCACTGACAACCTATTTGAATTGGTAGCAGATGTACCAATACCAACTTCACCACTTTTATTGACAAAAAATGCCGGATAGGTATCGCTATTGGTGGCATCGTTTACTTGTACAACAGTGTCCACCGGTCCAGGTTTTATGTGGAGCAATGCATCGGGATCGTCGTTGGCGATACCTATCAATCCTTTATCTTTTTCGATAAATATTCGACTTGTCTCACTCGTGGTAATATCCAGTCCGGTTGTTCCACTGACTTTGCCTTTTGCGCTAAATCTAAAGTCTGGTTCATCTTTCTTTGAACTCAAATCCATGTAACGGGGATGAAGTTCCCCCTGGGCAACAAACTCTATGGGAAGACCTGGTTGTGATGATCCAATTCCGTCTTCTTCAATATTTATGGCAGAGTCTATTAGATCTACGAAATCATCCTGATTAGGTTTACTGCCGGTAGAAAACATTGCATAGAGCTCCTCCCTTCTTTTAGTTGCCATAGTAGTATTCTCCAGAGTGATATGTTGCAGTACTGATTAAGCAAAATATGCCTTGGTTATCGATTCAGTTATTTTTCGAAATCAATATTGTAGTTCAGCAGCTGGTCTTTGCTGGTAATATTATTAACCTCTGTTACTTTGTTTTTGGATTGTTCACGTATAGAATTTATGAATGCCCACATGTCAGTTCTTTCTTGTTCAGAATAACCCTGCAAACTATTAATATTCATCTGCTTGGGAAGGTCGTAATTTTCGGTGATCAGATCGTACGCTTCATCTTTGATTTCTTTGATAATGCCTGCTCGAACAGCTTCTAACGATACAGTCCATTCATTGGTATTTACATCCCAGATATCGTACTTTCCGGGTTGTATTGGGGTATATTCTGATCCCGGCGTCTCACCCAAGTTCTCTATTAACAGACGTTCATGGGTTTCTTTGTTAAAAAACTCCATTTGACGGTAGTCTGCTACGACATTCCATTCCCCGTTAGAAAAAACAGCTGCCTGGTTTGCTTGTACCTGGGGTGGGGCAATATCTGTGGAATTTTCCGGAATGATGAATTGACCGGGTTCATCAATATTCGGCTCGGCTATACCTTCCCAAACATATTCATGGGTTTTCTCATTGTAATGATATATCTTCATCTTGTTTCTCCTTAATCAGTAATAATTACTGCAAATCTATGTTGTTCCTCAATTTAGCCCGGAAATGGCAATCTCAAGAATTTCAATTCACTAGTACACCAAAAACGGGTATTGGCTTAATCCGGTAAAACCCTGAGCAAATTTCATAATTTCCAGTAATTGATTTTCGATGGCTTGAAAATTATCAATAGATTTAATTTGGAATGTTAAGTCGAGATCCTGATCAGCAGTTGCCAGGAAATCGCTTGCAGTAATATCCAGATCAAAATCGAGTACAGGCTCTTCACCGGCATCAAAGCGCGAACCTTTATTTTTTATGTAGGTTTCCAGCGATTCCGTCCCAAATGTGAACTCAAATTCAGCATTATATGGCTCCGTTTTTGGTAATACTTTGCCTTCATCGTCTATATAGGCGTATTCCAGCAATTGAAACCAAATCGTATCTGAATCGTTCTCAGACAATTTTCCTTCAAAGGGTTTAGTATAGAGTTCACCTTCCACAACTCCTTCAATTGTCATTTCAATCTCAATATTCTTAAAAGCGTATCGAGCGACAGGCATCGCTTCCAATTCCATTTCACCGATTCCAACAGCAAAGACAGGCCCGGGTCTGTTAATCCAAAAATCCGTACCTATGCGCATATACCCTATTCCTCGAAAAGCACCGGCGTCGTAAAGGTCAGTACGGATAACATCGATAATATGCCCTTCGGCAGAGACCAAAACTGAATCCGGGTACTTGGCGGTGGCAGCGTTGTCTTCTGTCAGGAACAAAGGGATTACCTCAGTATATTCTTCGTGCGTAATCACCTGTTTTAGCAAAGTGAAGTTTGCCACATAATCCACATAATCGGTGTTTTCAATGTAATTAATGATAGAAGAGCTATACACCGAACTTCCGAACGAGATCTCTGCATCTTTGCTATATGCCCAGGGAGACAAAAACTGCATGATATCATCGTTGAGTTTATTGATATAAAAACCAAAATCGTGATTTTCAGTAAATTTAACAGCCAGGCGATATTGCACTTCCTCAAACCTTGGATTGACCACTTTGACTCGCACTAGTGGCGGTGTATACTGGCTGATATATTTTTCGATATCACCTAAAATATTTGCCGGGGTTTTCGGTTTGAGTGGAAAAAATGGAGTCGCATTTTTATTCTTGAGAATAACGACAATTACCACTTCTCCTTCACTGTCTTGAGTCAGTAACTTTAACTCCCCCTGGGGCAGGCATTTTACTTTGTAGATTTCGCTGAATTCCGAAAGTATCAAATTTTCATAATCTTTCAGATTAATTGCCCTGTGTTTGTGCTTCAATCGTTCGCTGACACGAGTATAAAACTGAAACGGATCCTCCTTTTTTTTACCCTTGAAAGAACTATACGGTTGGTTTACCTCTCTTATGTTGGAATCCCTTTCAACCATTTCGGAGATTGAACTGGCAATCAGCGGAGATTCAAGATGCTCGGGATCGTTGTTTTTATTGACGTATTCCGCAAGGAGAGCTTGTGTCCGGATATCTATGATATCCGGGACAGCCGAGATATTGTTTTCCGCTTCGGCTCGTATCCAGCATCTGTTGGGTGGCAAGACCGTATTGGAAAAAGTTGTATCTTCAGGAATATTAAATCGTATAATTCCGGTATCCTGGAGACCAAACGTTGTATCCATTAGTACGTCAGAAACTTGAAACGGTATCCACCTGTTGGCTGATAAATAACTCCAAGATATTTCAGGTATTTTTACACTTGCCTCGCCGCTACCGGAAACCATTTGAACCAGCAATGACAGACTCTGAAGAGGATGGATATCCTTCACCCCTATCATCAGATAGCCCTGTTTATCGTAGTGCGGCAACAAATAGTCGTCCTTGCCCAGATCACCCATATCAGAATATCCAAATGGATGAAATCTGAAGAATTCCACCGGTATTTTGCCAGATTCCTGTTCTTCGGAGGTATTTTCTATAGACACTGAAGACGAAGCCGAATAGTCAACCGTCATGGATTCCAAATAAGGACTGTACGGCTCATAAAATACCTGCTTAACACGGTCTTTGTCGTTTTCAGGCAGTAACGGTAATTCCCTCGCTTCAGGAATTATGGGTGGAATATAGGTATCTCCTGCTGCCCTGGCTTCAGCCTCAGTTATTTTTGCGGACCTTATAGATGCCTCAACTGAAAGAATTTCCTGTTTGGCAGCATTATAGTCACTTTCTGCAATCAATAGACGATTTGAAGCGTTGGCCAGTTCTTGAGAAACGTCTTCACTTAAATCTTTTAAAAACCCTTGGTCACAAAGCTCCAGTTTGTAATATCGCCTCCAATCAAGTGGATCTTTTGGTAAGTCTTCATCATCTTCGAAGAGTTTTCCCTGGTAGGTCTGCGCTGAAGTATCGGAATAGGAAAGCGAATGAGAGAATAGCTCTTGTTTTTCATCAGACAATCGTATCCAGGATCGTCTGTCTTTAAATCGAAGATCGACCTTAAAGTCAGAATTCCTGATGGTAGCTGCGTCACTTAATCCGCATCTTGAATAAGCCGCGTAACGAGTTTCCATATCAGGAAGTCCTTCCTGGGTAGTCAATTCACCAGGGCCCCATTTCAAGTTTAAATTCAGTGAATCCAGTTTTTTTTCGCAAATTTCTCGGTTTGCAAAGAAAAACCTGGACGATTTTTCAGGGAAGGTTCCGAATGGATAATAAGGATTTTGAGGATTAATCATGGCGACATTTCCTCTTGTTTTTATTTCACTGATCCCCTTAACATCCACTTTTAAATCAACCCTCTCTAAAACTATGGATTTGAAGTATTCAAAATAGAGGGCTTCACTTGACTTCCCGTTAAATTCTAAGGAGTTGTTAAATAGCACTCTTAATCCCGGTTCCCTGGACATTTGATTGTCATTAAAAGGCACGATGGCAGGAAAATCCGAGTCAAATTCGGCCGAAAACTTGAGAGCATTCAAACATATGGCATCAGGCTGGTATTGATATATGTTGTCCTTCAAATCGATTTCACCGGTCTCCTCGATCGTAACCATATTCCGGTCTATTCGACTTGTGATATTAAATATCTGGCCATTGCTCCAGAGAATACTTTTACCAATATCCTGGTCTGTAAAATCGACGATTTCAGAAATATCAAGATCGACTCCTTCGACGTTTCCAATATGAGTAACTCTTAGTCCATTCAATCCGCCAACTTTGAAACTTCTAATTTGGTCGCCCGTTTGATGCATTTGTGACTTGGATCTCTTGGTCACAACCTGTGAGGTATCGATAATCTCAAAACCCAAACTCAAATCTTTGGAACTGTTTTTAAATTTGTTCCACTCCTTAAAAAGGTCTACAAGGAGTCTTTTGTCCTCTCTTGACGGATATTTGATGGTTAGTTCATCCTCGTAATAGCGTTGATCTGAAGCGTCATACACAGATTGAACATCAATATCAAAAGCGTCAGCTGAATTCTCCAGCAAATGCACTGTTGGTCCCATGCCTACAGGTCCGCTGTAGTTAATTGTAAATCCGTTGACATCTTTGGTGTGATATTCGAAGAAGCGCAGATTCACCTCATCAGTGCTGGACATTTCCGTTGTCGCAGTCATTGTCAGAGGAACGTCAATCTCACTGGAGACAATCCACTTGCCCGTTCCCATCTGTACTAGGTTGAACTCGGTTAATTTGTCCGCAATTCCGCCTGTTTTAGTGGTTTTAGATGTCCAGGCAGCCAGTAGATTTTCAATTGTTCTGTTCTTTTTTTCAGTTGGGTATTTAACGTAGAGTATTTTGAGATTGTTGGGATGATCTTCCAGCAGGCTGAAATCAAATTCATCTGCGTTATTTTCTTCAATGACTACATTTGCCCCCGGGATTTCACCATTCGCATACAGAGCCGTATCCGGCCGAAATTTAGCCTTGAATCCGTCTGGATGAATTGTACTGACATAGCTTAGATCTTTTAGGAAATCAGTTGGAGTAGCGCCCGCCAGATCTTCCGTGCTCCAAAGCGCAACTTCCTCTTCCCTTAATAGAATGAATCCCTGTTTATCCGCCAAACGATTCCAGGTACTCAAAAGCTTTTGAACATGTTGAATTTGATACTGCTCTTGAATCGTAGTGTCACTATCGGTGGGCAATTTGGGAAAGCTAATTGTTAGCTGTTTTATCGGAAGCGTGCCATCTCCCGGATCCAAATCGTTAAATTGGAAGGAAAACTCATGCGTATCTGTTCTTTGATTAAGAGCAATAACAGCATTCTTGTATTCGCCAGTGAAATGGAAGAGAGCAATTACACCAATATCATCCACCGTACACTCCATGTACTGATCAGATGTCGCTTTGAGTTCTTTGATGGTCTTGCTTTCAATTTTCCAGAGTCCATCTCCCAGCTGTTTTATGTCGAATTTGCCTGAATCGTTTATTTCCGAAGTTTTCCAGGCCTGCCATTCCTCAAACAGGTCATGTGCAGAACTTTCTGTTATGAACGGATATTTGATTATCAGTTTCTGCTCATCGACAATCTGGAATTCGAAGAGATCTATCTCATTTTCTTTGAACAACAAACTGGGTTGATCATATTCGGAACCGGAGAATGTGACCCGTATCCCATTCCCATAAAGATTTTTGAGTTCGGTGTATTTTATCCGTTTATCAGAACGAACCAAGGATTCACTGACAATCTCTGTTTGTTTCCAAATGCGATTATCTTTGGACTTAACGGAAAATCCTCCCGAATTATTTTGAGCAATCCATAAACTCCAATCAGCTGCTATTTGATTAGCGGTAAAAGAAGAGATTCCCGGGGTTATGATCAGTGTATCTCCGGAAATCAAAAAGTGACTGCTTTTGTTTTCGCTGCTCCGCTCTTTTATAATCAAATAAACGTTTTTGGTGGGCCTTCCCCTGTAAGTCACGCAAATACCGTTAGGATCTGGTGAATCATAGCGTTTTACAATTTCACCGGTAAGTTCCATCTGTTTGACAATCGGAGACAGCTTTTCAGAGCCCGTTCCGGATCTTGTGATTTCAAACCGCCCGGAATGATTCGAAGGGGCATCTTTCCATGCTTCCCAGGCTGCCATCAAATCGTTAACCGTAGGGGCTCCTGTTGAATCAACGGGATATTCAATAGCAAGTTTTCTGTCATTCAGCTTGAATTTGAACTCTGCATCTTGTGAAACCATCTCTGAAAGCTTCAGATCACTGATGTTGTACTCCGGATCATCGCTTGCAAACTCAGGTTCAATAGACTCCCAGACCCGATTAATGATCATGAGGTCTGTTACTTTGTCTTTGTTTATGCCCCCACAAAACCGCACTTCCAGCTCACTAGCCGAAATAAAGCTTTTGATGAAAAAAATACTGCCTTTGCTATCCACCAGGTATCTTCCCTCGTGGTAGTCGTTAAAAGTCTCTTGATCGTGGATTACATACTGTTGATAGTTGTTAATGACGACATCCCCTCGTAATGGATCAACAAATGTCCTTGGCACCAACGATGTAATTAACTTCGTCGATCCAGTAGCATATCTTAAGTAGACCGACTCAAGTTGAATTTTATTGTTTAGGAAATCGTAGCTGACAATTTTATAGACCTGCTCGTTTTCGAAGAGTACATACCAATCTGTACTTGACTCATCTAGTATCTTATGTTTTTGAGTATCACACGCGAGGCGACTATATCTTACATTAAAACTCCGCAAAGGTGGTTTGGTAATAAATTTTCCAGCTTCTGTCCGAGTCTTGTTCGATTTTTGCCAGCCTTTGGCTGTTGTGAGCGAAACATTAAAAATATCATCGTTATCAGCTAGAAGCTGTTTCAGTTCTTCCCGCGGAAAACTTCCCTGCTGACAAGACAAAATCAATTCTACACATCGCTGCCCCTCATTCATCAGGAGTAAAGGAGAATTGACTGCAAATCCCATTTGAATGCTTTCGGAAATAGCTGCAGTTGCCGATTTTCCAAAAGTAGAAAACCTGCCAATCTCTTTATCGTTGTCTGATTCAAATATGGTATCTGCATAATAGCCTTCGACAATTTCAGATCCGATAGAGGGATATTGATAGTTTCGTTTTTTGGTCCAGGCTTTTTCCAACAAAGAGTGGACCTCATCATCCGAATCTGCACCCAGGCTGTTATCCTTGTTTCGCATTATGGTTCTAAAATCATCGACGGTCATACAAAGATGATTTTCAACATATTTCCTGGTAGCCTCGGTTTCGGAAGCTGCAAGTTCATCCAAACTGCTGATTCCCCTGGGCATAGCGAATAACAGATTCCATGGTTCCGGCTCGCCAAAAGCAAATTCCATTAGCGTCTCAAAACCATGGGTTTGATGTACATCCTTAAGCTCCTTTCTGCGCTTTTTTGCAATTCTTTCTTCGTGTACAGATTCCAATAGGGTATAAACCTCTTCCCATTCGATGTCTTCCGGAAAAGTGACTCCGACATATCCCCTATTCATTTCTCGATAAAAAACGTCAAGACAAGTCCAAAAGTCTTTCAGATATGGAAAACACAAAGAATCAAAAATGTAATCTGCGTCGTTTGTTGCCAGTTCATCACGTTCTTTACCTTTAATCCTCTCGTAGATAACCGTTCTAAGAAATTTTGCATTAACTTCCAGTTCTGTTCCGTATTCATTTCGATAAGGAGGAAGAGTTTCTCTATCCAAAACCAGACAAAGAATCCTTTCAAATCCTTGATCTCCTCGATCATGAGCAAGATGAACATATTTGAGATCAGTTATAGCTTTTTTGAAATGAATGGTTTTAATATCAGCAACTGCTGCCTTGTTGACAACGATGTTATCTTGAGTGGCATAGTGTAAATCGATTCCCGTGGCATCTTTTCCTGCGTTAAGTAACCGACCTTTCTCTACCAGCCTTTCATTTACCTCTCTGGCCAGTTTTAAAATCACGTGGACTTGATCCGGAGTTTCACCCAGTTCCTCCATTGACAGGAATTTTCGATAGTAAAAGTCAAGATGCTTGCCTGTCAGACTGGCAAAACTCTTTTTAGGATATTTCAGCAGATGAACAAAAGTTAAAAGTAGTGCAAGGTGGGGCTGGCTAAAGTTATCAAGGATTTGAGACTCATTTTTGAACTGCTCCGGATTATCTGCAAAGATAGCCAATTCCTCAAGCTCGTCATCATCAAAATTCAGGAACGCTGACCAAAATCCGGACTTATTATTATCAAGATCATAGTAACGTACGGATTTCGCGTAGTCTCTGGCGAACCTGAGAATATCGTGTGTTGAGCGTTCTTCAACAGATACATACTCTGGTTGCAGTGCTGCTTTATGCCTTTCGTTTTGATTTGTTCCGGGTCTAAAAATATTTGGTTTCATTTACTTGATCTTAAATTTACGAAAAATCTTCTTTGAGCAGCAAACCTTAGATTTGCACCAAGTGATGAGCGTTTTATTGAAAACTGTTCTAAAGTACTGATTGCAATCCCTTTAACCTGGATTATTACAATTAGTGGCTTTCATGTTACTTGTATGAGGAGAATGGAAGCCGATCGCTGTTTAATTAGGCTTTCATACAACATTCACGATCAAACCAGGCTACTCGGAGTTACCCGCATTCCGACTCTCATTGACCCAAATTAAGAGGAAACACCATGTTTTGAATGGAATTGGTCTCTCTTATCTGATACTCAATATGAATCATCAGGAGTTGGGACGCGTTATCTGACTCTTTAATTTCCATTCTCAACAGGTCAATTCTAGACTCATATTCATCAATAGCATCCACTATCATTTCTTGAATTTGCGATGCAAGATCATTGTTTATCTCTTCGAACATGAATCGGCGAAGGTCACAACCATATTCGGGACGATACAATCTCTCCTCAAGTGCAGTAGAAAATAGAATTCGTAACGCTTGTTCCACATCGGTTTCATCATCAACCATTTTAACATTGGAACCATTCGATCCGAATTCCGGGGGAAAACTCCATCCAGTACCTAAAAAACCTTCATCTGCCATTATCTTGCACTCCTAGTTGATATCTATGGTTGCTCCCTTCAGAGTCAAAGAAGCGCCAGCTTCTACGGAAATACCACTGGCTTCCAATACAGCTTTGTTTCCGTTCATATCCGCAATTTCGATTCCTGCATCACTCAAAGTGACCGTGTTTCCATTGGAATCTTTGATCTCTATTCCCTGTTTGCTGGCTGTGATACTATTTTTGTTTGTATCTTCAGCAATGATGCCTTTATCATCCAAAGTGAACTTATTGTCATTTTTATCAATTAGTTCAACACCCTTATCATGGAACGTTACCGAATTTTCATTTTTATCCACAACCTTGATACCGTTTTCATCTTCCATTAACACCTGATTTCCTCCTGGTGTGGAAAGCTCCATAACTTCTTTGTCGTCTTCATCTGTGAAAACGATTTTGATGCCATTACGGGTCACAATGCCTTTCTCGTTGTTTACATCGGTAAATTCCAGTGGCGATTCTGTCTGTCCATTGTATAAGCAGCCCAATACCACCGCGTGCCTGGGATCATCATTAAAAAACCCGATCACTACTTCATCTCCTTCCTCTGGTACAAAAAAGACTCCGCGATCTGAACCGGCGTAAGGGAATAGCAAACGAGCCCAGAGAACACTCTCTGATTCATGCACGGCTGGAATTCGGACTTTTATACGATGAAAACCATCCGGATCACCATCTGACGGGAATGCCTCAACCACCCCCACTTGCAAACCGTGTATACCGGGTAGCAGACCCGTGGCAGGAGATTCAATAATGTCTGACCTTCTGTGAAACCAGTTTTTAGGCAGTCCCAGTTGAAGATCTGTTCTCCATCCGTCTTTGGTAATTCTATGGCGAATACCGGTCACCATGGCATTGCTACTGAAAACGTCCCCGATTTCATCTAATTTTAAAACCTTACCCAGTTTAATATTTGGATTTCCATCGATTGTTAGTCGGCCTCGTAGCATGGACAACCGATTTTTCATCATTCCGGAGTTTGCCCAAGCCTCCATTTCCTCAGTTTCGCTGTGAACTCCATTTACCAGTTGGTATTTATCCGTGCCCATAGCACCGGAAAGATCACCGAATGAATGTTGGGAATCCAGGCCACTTTCCAGATCGCTACTGTTATTGTTCAGACTGGTAGTAAGAGTCGCATTTTTAATATCCCAGAATACGCTTTCAACCTCCTGATATTGGGAACCTGCATCAGCTTCCATTTCAAAGTCGAAAATATCGCCGACATTATCTTCGGTGTCTTCATAATCAGGCTTTTTGATTAACAGTTCTCCGTTTTCTGCAAAAACCAATAGACCGTTGGCTTCTGCTCTTGAAACGATAAAATCCCAATCCGAACAATAATACTGGACGATTTGCTTGTGGACGTAAGTTTGCTCTGAGCAGGTCACTGTCAGGCCTTTTTCCCCGGCAATGTCCTTGATGATCTGACAATCATCCTTTTCATTAAAAACAGCGCTCTTTCGTTGTGAACAAAGTTTATAAGCCGCATCTTTGATTTCAACAGTTAAAAAAGAGCCTGCCTGGTTTTTTCGGACCTTTTGTTTTACAACAATACCCTTGAAAACTCCTCCGCTGTCACCTTGACTCAAGGCAAGTTCAAACTCAGCACCTGGTTTAAACTTGTCATCGTTGCTAAGATCAAGTAGACCTTCATTGTTGGTATCCGTGGAATCCACATCGGTCAGAACAATTTGGGCGTAGGGGATTCTATTCACCTCACTGACAACATTTATGCTGATAATATTGCTGGAGACCGGAGTGCCACCACTGTATATTTCAGATCGAAGAATACTCATTGTGTTTATTGCCTTTGCAAACTGACACCAATTCCGTTTTGAGTTCCTGATGAGGAACTGCTGGAGCTTTCAGAGGGTTTAATACTGAACCTTTTTTCGTAATTCACACGATTCTGTTGTGGAAGCCCTATAAAGCTTGCATCCAACTCTGCTCGTAACGGATGCCCCGATCTGTCGAACAAGGTGTAGGTTATCGTTACAGTTTTAAGCCTACAGGCAAATTTGAATGGGCCCCAACTGATTTCCAAGGGGCTTGGTTTGCCATCCTTCGGGTACCAGGCTAAATTCAAAAACTCATTAACCTGATCCGCAACAGGTTTTATCTTTTTATTAAAACTGGGTAGGTAAGATGATTGAAACTCGCTGACTCCAGTACCATCTACGGTGATTTTTAATTGAAAATCACCGGGGATACTTTTCACATAGTCAAATTCCTCCACGCCTGAATTGCTTGAACCCCGCTCTTTGTATTCAACCGAAAACTTTTCCGAATATGACGTTGGATTAAACATGACTTCAAATTCTTTTTTAGTATCGGTGGCAACGATTTTCAGTTTGGTTAATTTACCCAGCTCTTTAATTTCCATCCTTTTCTATCTTTCTTTTTCCCGTCTTAAGATTTCCATCACCTGCTCTACGCAGGTCTGGATTATTTTTTGCTGATCGATTGATGATCCCTTGGCAGTCTCCGCTTTTTGTTCGTCCGCTGTATTACCAACGTTCGCTTTGATTACAAGCTCTTTGATCTCGATAGTCATAATCAGACCTTTAATGCTTGCATACGGGTATAGGCCAAATCCATCGATTCTATAGCGACAGTGTTACTATTGGCATCCAAATCAGAAATGCTCCACTTAACCGGATAAGTCTTCCAGAATAACCATGCAGAAACCGGCAACCCATCATCATTAAGTAGCGCAACCAGCACATTCCCCGGTCTTACCTTGAGGGTGGACATCGCCACATTAAACTCGATGTTTAAAGGAGAGCCTGAGACAAAGCCGCGTTCCAGCGTGAGGTTGCCGTACGAAACTTTGTTCGGCAAACGATGCGTGTATAAATTTTCACCTCCCTCATCGAGGTCTATGGTCTTGATTTCCGATGAGATTCCCGATACTTTCTGAAAATGTGTATCCAGGGGATTTATGGTGAAGCCATCGAAATAAAAAACCACAACAAAATGAAAGCCCACAGGTGGGGTGTCTGAAAATAGAAAATCGGTGAATTTTGATTGCGATTGAGCCATCGTTTTTTCTCTTTTTATCTCCTTTAAACCTGCTAAAAGTGGCTAGTTATACTCAATTTTGACTTCGTCAGCCATTAATTCAAGGGTTTCAACGGCTACTTCGTTTTTGGTAGCATCCATTGAAGAGGCGTCGATTTTTAAAGGAAAGGCATTTTTGATCTTCCAGGATACAACCGGGCTTTCACCTTTCTCATCCATCAGGCTGGCTGTAATGTTTTTTTTCTCAACAGTGGTAATACGGATGCTGTTGAGCCAGTCATAAAGCTGGCTGTCTTTTTGTACAATACCCTTTTTCAAGGTTATTTTTGCCGGTTCCGCCAAGCCGGGCATGTGCTTGGATCCCTGAATAACACTCAGGCCATCTCGGTAAGTAATTGGTTTTACTTCAATATTCAATCCCGAAACTTCAGAAAAGGCGATAGGGTCCATTCCGTCAATATCCACGATGTAGTGAAATGAGGGAATTGGATAGGTGGTTTTGATATCTTCGACTGTGGTTGCCATGATTTCCCCTTTAATAGTGATTTAATTATTCGTTTTAAATGAAGATTGTTTAGAATGACTTCCATAAAATTAGGTCAAGGATGATCATAGTGCGATCATCCTATTCCATGGATGATCATTTCTAAGATTCCTGCAACTTATGTGTGAACTCAAGGATGATGAATTCAGCAGGTCGCACTGCTGCCAGACCAACTTTTACGATCAATCTTCCTTCCAGAATATCTTGAGAGGTCATCGTTACCCCCAGTCCGGCCTGCACAAAATAGGCGTCTTCCGCCTTTGCTCCGGCCAGTGCTCCCTGTCTCCAAAGAGTGTCCAGAAAACTTTCGATCATAGTGCGGACCTTCAGCCAGGTCATGGCGGTATTAGGTTCAAATACCGAAAAGGAGGTTGCTTTCTGAATGGATTCTTCAACGTAGTTAAAAAGACGTCTTACGGAAACATAGCGCCATTCGTTGTCATTACCTGCCAGTGTTCGTGCTCCCCAAACCAGGGTACCTTTTCCTGAGAAAGCCCTGATCGCATTGATCGATTTTCCATTCTCCGGTTGAACATTCAAACCATCGTTTTCGTCTTCAGTCAGTTTCAGAACAGGATTACTCACACCATTCAGGCTCACATTAGCCGGGGCCTTCCATACGCCTCTGTCTCTATCTACCTGGGCATATAAACCAGCCACTGCTGAACTTGGTGGCAAGGTAACAGTGTATTTCGCAATTTCCTTTACAATTCTATTGTAAAGGTCCGTTTTGGTATTCTTGATGTCTTCCAGTGTTTCTGTGGTATCTACTATGTTAGTTTCTGTAACAGTTTCATCCACGTCGGTTGTACTGGGATCATCAGGTGTTGTTACTGTTGTAACGGTCTCACTGTAGGTTATGGTCACTGTTTTATCTGTATAATGATAAGGTAAAACAGTGTTCAAATACGGATAGTAGGCAGCACCGTATTTTAAATTATTCATCCCAACCTTATCTCGAAAAAAAGTCGCATCGGCATTAACATCCTTTGCATCCAAGGTAGGTTTCACATCAGCGATTACAAATCGATCCTTCAGTTTCTGGCACTGCTCCAAGGCTGTCCCCAGCCATGTACCATAGTTATAAGTATAAGTCGTTGCACCGTCTGTTGTAGTTGTAGTGACATCATCGGAACCATCAGCTATTACAATCAAAGTTGGTTCATCTTCCGTTTCCAAAGCTTTAATCGCCTCAATGAAGTCAGCACTGGCTGGGGCCGTCGTTGCATCTTTTTTGCCAACAGACACAATATAACAAGCTTCACCACCATTTAAAAAGAACATCTGCAATGCATAGTACATCAATTCCGGTGGGGACCCGATTTCTATCGAATCGATTAGGTCTGGACTTGTGTCAAGATTGAAATTGACGTCAATAGTCTGGGCCGGAGCCATTCCAAAATTTGCTTCATATTCAGCCAAGTTGGTAATGCGAGTCGGGACTTTCACCAATTCGTTTCCAACCCCAGCTTTTTGTGTATACCCGACAAAGGCAGGTATGGCAGTTGACACTCCAGCTACTGTAGCCGGTAAAACAGATTTTTCCACGACGTACACGCCTGGTGTTTTATAATCAGTCATCATCGATCTATTTTCTCCTATAAAAGATTAAATGAGATTGGACGAAAGGAAGATCCAAAATACCATCCCATCTTTTTCGAAAACGGATACCTGAAAAAATCAATCTGGTATCAGGCTCCTACGACAGAATTTCGCAGACTTATTATGATATCTCTATTAGCCTGCACAAAAATTAAAAGTGAAGATCATACTTTGATGCTTCTGCATTAACATCCCAATACTACAGCCACTACTTCTTCAATCAGTAAATCTGTAAAAACGGATCAGAACCCCCACATCAAAGCCGTTTTTAAAAATTCAGCAGAGTTACGGACTTGAATTATAGACGCACAACGATACGCGTTCCTCAAAAGCCTGTCAGGGAATTATCAGAATTGCTTTTAGAACAGATCACAAAATCAGATTACGGCGTGAATCTCAACCCAAGAGATATAAATCTGGGATTCAGGATCTGTAATATGAGATGAACTGACCAACTAGCCGATACCGACCAAAAATCAAATCACCCTAGGTAGTATACTTTTTACTTTCAAATAATTTAAAAAATTAACGGTTTTAAAGATAAAGTCGAACAACAATCTGGTCAAGCAAAATATTGGTTGAAGTAATTTTACGAATTCCGCTCAATAAAAAGTACAATAACTATGTAAAGCCAATATTTATTGGTTTTGCTGCTTTTTTACCAGCAGTTAATTATTCATCTAAAAATTACGTTCAAACAATAAAATCAACATATAGGAAGCGTAATTAATTTTTTATGGAAAATGCAGATTTCTGTAAATTTAATCATCTTAAAAAATTTAAGTTTGAATTTTATAAGATGATTGGTTATTGTTTAGGGTTTCGTTATTCATCCCGTTAGCTGGCACGCAGACCAATTTGAAAACTATCATTTCCATTTCGATTTTGCTCTGATATCAAATCGCCTTGCAAGAAAACATTAGTTACCTGTTTTAAATATCCAAGCAATCACTTATTGCTTGCCAACCAGCAAATAAAATGGCAGAGTCCATGCCGAAGCAGCTTGCAGTTTAATTTGGATGTAAAAGGTCTGGTATGATAATCGAGGCATTGCAATCAACATTAATTCAATTCTTTGTTCTTCTCGGCCCAGGGTTAATGTTGGCTTATTTGATGAATTTGGTTGCCGGTGGTGTAGAATTGAAGGCTTACCAGGTTTTAGGAAGAAAAATCTATCTATGGGGATTCGGCTGGCTAGGCACAATGATTCACGAACTCGGGCATGCTATTATGTGTGTACTTTTCGGTCATAAAATCCAAAAGATGGTCCTGTTCAATCCTGATCCAAACTCGCCTTCTTTGGGATCAGTGGAACATAGCCATAACCCAAAAAACTTTTACCATATAATTGGCAATTTTTTTATTGGGATTGGGCCCATCATCCTGGGAACCCTGGTAATATATACTATTTCTTTGTTTTTACTACCTGAGAGTTTTAATAATTATGCACGAAATCTCAAAATTACTCACGAAGTGCTACTGGGTTGGAACTCAATAAAAGAATTTGGATGGGATGTTTATGGGGTTTTCCAGAAGTTCTTATCCGATTCGTTCACAACTGAAGCCCTATCAAACTGGAAGATTTATGTCTTTTGTTATTTACTTTTTTGTATTGGCAGCAGCATGAAATTGAGCAGCTCAGACATCAAAAGTGCTGTTCACGGATTTCTCGTAATATTAGGTTTGGCTTTTTTGATAAATCTTACCCTGATTTATTTGGATCTCACCGGCAAGGTTGATGAATTCTTATCCTTAGCTACCTGTTTGTCAGCCTTTTACCTGACAATGCTTTTCGCTCTAATCCTCAATATTCTGGTTTTACTGTCACTATCTGCAATTCATTCCGTCAAATCTCTATTCTGATAACAATATTCCTATTGCCCTCACTCTTCCGGTATTGAATCTATCAATCGTTCGTAATGATACTGTATTATCTGTGGAAGCTTGTTTTTAAGATCCTCGTCTTTCAACAATTTTTTATCTTCAATCTCATCAAACAACTTTTCTGTCAGCAACATAATCAACCTCAGCGATTTTGAATGTTTGGAGGGTTTCCAATCATCGTATTTTTCAGGCTCAATGAATCTTCTTGAAAGCCTGACCTCGCTTCCCTGGTGTTTTCCATCAACCTTGTTCCGTTGCACAACTTTATACCCGGATTTGTATTTATCGTCTTTTTTAACAGTTATCGTCGTCTTATCCGGAAAAGGATTTTCCGGACTTTTCGTAGTAATATCCCAGCGCACGGCAGAGTTATTCTTACTAATCAAACAGGCACGTTTATAGTCCATATATTCTCTAAATCCATTTAGATATTACAAGTATTACAATCAACCTGAAAATATAATTGACTGGTTTAGCTGCAGCCTATGCTATTTTGTCTTTCTAAGTCCCGGTTGTTTCAAAGCCCAAAACAACCGCTCAAAATTCAACGATTATAGTTTACAATGCAGAACACTGCACTGGTATAGTAGAGAGTCACAAAATAAATTTGGAATTAAGCTCAGGTACGGATGATTTAATAGCAAGAAAGACATCAACGCAAATTTTTGAAATATTCAATGAAATATTCCAATGCGCATTCGGTCAATCAGTCAGGAAAAATTCATCAATCTCTTCGACACTGCCTCAAAATAGCCATACTCGAAGCTGTCTTGAATTCTCAGATATGCTATTTTAACTCAAAATTAATTAAAATGAGTTAATTTAAAAGCCATAAAGTAGAGGTCAGCTTATTGCTTGTCAAGATTCTTTTTGATCCCTTGGTTCTATTAGTATTTACCTTTTTCAGATCCAACTAGGTTAAACTAACTGTGATAAAGTTGTAAGATTGCCTTTTGCTTAATAATTGTGGCTGGTGTTTTTATATTTAAAAACTTATTTAAAATATAGGATTTTTACCTATATTTTAAAAGGCTTTTACAATTATTTTATTGTAATTTTACGATCAGCCAAATTGCATACAGTTTTAAGATCGGAAATACTTCTTCCCGAAAGATTCCTTGTCCATTGCTCGGTCTTTCTTGATCTCCCCATGGGTTCTTGCAAATTATTATTTATATTCAGCTATTTGCAATGTAATATTTTATAATTATAAATTTTTACACTCAAGAATGTTTCTGAAAAGATTACTGGGATTGCTTACCTGCGGAAAAGCAAATTTGTTTTAATAGATTGTACACTTCCTTTTCATCGCATCTTGCATAATAACACAAAAATTCTGAATCAGCTTTTTTCTTAATTGCGATCACTTGATTGTTTTTGATACTGTTTTTTCGTCAGGGAGTTTTAGTACTAACAAAAGGAGAGTTGTTTCAATCAGCTTTCTTAAAAGAACCGCTGAAGAAATTTTTTCAACTGGTTTATTCCATTGGGGATAAGCGGCGATTCTCGATGGCCAGCTAGGCTTAATGGTATTCATTTTGGAAGGATAAACGACTTGGTTCACGCTCTTCTAAAATGGCCATCTATTTTGTAACAATCAAAAAGTCTGAAACCAAAGAAAAAATTTAACCCACAATCAGTGTAAGTATAGAACAAGTTTAAACCAAGTAACGTTCTTTACTACACCCCCACGTAAGGCAGTTTTACGCGACTGCACTGGTGTTCCCAAAAATCTTCTTTTTGATGTTATCAGGATGGAAAAATTAAAATCGATTAATGCAAATCTGCCTGCACCCCTGATCAAGTGGCTGGAGACGGAGTGTAGAAATCACAGTTACTCAAACCGTACTCACTTTATGCGAGAACTCATTATAGCTGCTGCTAATGATTTCAAGCAGGATAACAAATTAGGTTTAAGGAAAACAGTTCCTAATGAAAAGTAAGAGTATTTCTGATCCTATTGTTGTTGAGATATTCAGAGTAGAGCAGGGCAAACAGAGTGTTGATACAAAAATGCGACAGTTGGATGGTGTTGATTTGTTGCAAAATACAATGTTGAATTACGAGCCCGATTTATACAATCCGGAAGTTCTCATCAAAACTTCGATGGATGCCCCGTTGATTCGAAACAGAATCGAAGAACTGGAAGTTGAGGAGTGGCAAAACACCACCGCTCTGTTCGCTGAGTTGCATAATCTGGATTATGAGACCAAAGACCGTTTGGGGAAAACTCCTCCAATGCATCGGGCTATCTCGATTGATAAAAGGAATGGCAAACTCGTTGGGGTTGCTTTAATCGGTGATGATCTTCCTCGTGATGTCGCTACAGATATTCTGGAAAAGGCTTTTTTTCAAAAATCATTAAAGCATCTGATGATCTTTCATCAGGAATCTGTCAGCTTTTCAAATCCTGCTATGCCCTTTGGTACAAGTAATGAGCAAACGAAAGAACTAATGGGGGCAATTGAAAATTACATTCTTCAGGCAATCAATTCAAAAAAAGAAAAATCACCAATGTCATTTGCCAATGAAGAATTTCAATCCGGAAGCAATGAAGCCCCCAGTCAAACTCAAATTCCGGTGATAAAAAAAAGAAAGACTAATCCTCCACCAACAATTCGCATGAAGCCGACTCCAAAAAATACAGTAACTGCACGTACTAAGGTGTTGCCGGCAATACCGCTGCAATCCATTCAACCTGTGAAAATGAAAGAAAAGGCTTTGCCGGACAAACAGCTGTCATTGAAGACTAGCAAAGAAAAAATCAAACCAGACAATCAGACCGGACAAGAAACGGTGGATGAAAAGTGGTTTGTCTCATTAGGTTCTCGGAATTGGAAAGAACGAAAAAACAGGGATCGAAATATTGTTAATTTAACGGAGCGAATTATTCGCTTATCAAAATCTAACGATACGCCTCCCCGGGAATTGATAGTCTCTTATTTGGCATCCCTGAGTACGCCTCAATATGAGTTCCTGGAACAATTGATCAATTGTTTTTCAGAAAAAACAGATGTTAACAAAGAAGAAACAATAAAAAAAGAACAGCCTCAACAGCAAGAAACACTTGAAAAAAAGGCAACTGAGCCGCCGCCAGAAAATCTGAATAAAACAGACCAACAAGAGGAAATTATGACTGAGCCAATAAAACCAAAAGAACCGGTTGTGATTGAATCCGCTATTACCAATGAATCGATATTACTGGACCCGGAATTAGAGGAGTTTAAAGGTATATCCGAGGAGGAAAAAGCGTTGCATTTTAAAATTCTCGATTATCAAAAGAAACACAATGTTTCCTACGATCACGCTGCCAGCGTGGTCCTAAAATAGAATGGACGGAGCCCGCATATGCCGCGTTTTAAAGATTTAAGCCTTGGAAACAGTATTATCCTGACGAATATAGCCAGATCGTACTCCAATAGCGAGCTAATCAGCGAGAAGGTGTTTCCGACAGTTGAAGTTGAAAAAGAGAATGCAAAAATTCCGCAATGGGACAAGTCCTCTTTTCGGGTGTTTAACACTCGAAGAGCTGTAAATTCCGGTGGTAATTACATTCCACCGGGTTCTGTTTCAATGATTCCTGTCGATTTGCATGAAGAGGAACTTAGATCCCTGATTGATACCAGGGAAAATAATGCAGTGGAATTTGACTTGCAGGCTCAACGGACCAGGGAAGCCAGAGATGGTGTTCTACTATCGGCAGAAGTTCGGTGTGCTAATTTGATTCAGGATCCGGAGCAATATCCCGATTCACATAAAATTTCGCTTCATTCAGCTGACGAAAAATTTTCATCGGATCGTTCCGATCCGAGAGGAGTGATTGCAGACGGCAAGAGAAATGTTCGCTACAAAATTGGGAAAATCCCTAACACCCTGGTTATGAGTTACAATATATATAGTCGTTTAAAAGAGCATCCCCAATTAAGAAACACATTCAACCTGGGTGACATCAACCTCAATCGACCGATTACCCAACAGATCATGATGGAGGAATTTGAGGTTGAACGAGTCTTAATTGGAAATGCTGTCTGTGTCGATCCAAAAACCGACCTCTTCATGGATGTTTGGAATGACAACATCGCACTGATCTATCAACCGGAAATTCCAAACAAAAATGTTCCTGCTTTCGGTTATACTTTTCGGCTCAAAGGATATCCAAAGGTTAAAAAATACTGGCACGATGGTTCCCGTAAAGTAATGGTAGTCGAATATACCGACCTGTTATCGCATCATATAATTGGACCGGAAGCGGGCTATTTAATCTCAAACACCATGGATTAGTTTAGAAAATCATAATTCTGAAATCTAAAATCATAAATTTAAAATGATTCCTCAATTGACTGAAAACCCGGGAAAGACTATCACCATCACCGCCAAAGAGGTTCTGGAACCCTATAGATTTGTGGGGTTTACGGGACATATTTGTGGCAATGGGGACAAGGCCTTGGGAGTAGCAACGTCTCAATCCAGTCCGTTTCATGCTAATGAAGATGCCGCTATCGTTGTGGATGGAGTGGTTATCTTAGAAGTTGCCGAAGCTATTTCCCAGGCAGACGTTGTAAAAGGAGTCGCTGTAACTTCAGATATAAATGGACGTGGCGTAAAAGCAAATAACCAGGATTCCATCAATGGGTATGCTTTAAGCCCTGCCAGCGGTGCGGGAGATCATATTCGCTTGAAGCTTGTTTAAGTGCAAACCTGGTTACGCCCATTCCTGCTTTGGCAGTAGCAGTAATGTAAACTAACTGCTGTTTCGCAGGAATTGGATTAAAACAATGTTTTGGTAAATAGCCTGTTAAGATTAAAAACTTAGCTCTCAAAAAAATAATGGAAAAAAGGATATCTAAAATCGAAGTTCCTTCCAATCGAAGAAGGGAATTAAACATACCGGAGCTGATTGGCACAGATATCAGCTCCATTCAGGTTAGTGTCGATGGTCAGCCCCAGAGGATCTCAACAACCGATATCGAAGGTCGCTTCAGAGTTGATTTTACTACCGTAGAGCCCGGCAGATGCGTAGATCTTGTATTTAGGAAAAGTAGTTCAGTCAGCCAGGAAGTCAGCATCAGGGGAAATGATATACTCTCAATCAGCATTCCCGATATGACAGCTTTGAGAGTATTACCCCTCATTGGTGAGCGAGAGTTCTCAAGTTACACCGGATCACAGTTCGGGCTATTTCTATCAACTCTACTGGCAGCTGGGTTAAAAGCTCCCCAGTTGATTCAAGCTTTTTCGGCATTTGGATTGAAGATGTTTCGGATCAGAATATTTGATAAACGGAACAGGTTTTCAGCCCTGGAAAATTTTTGCAGAAAGGTTATTCCCAACGTTGATTATATGACTGTAAAGGAGCTTGAAGCTGAGATTTTTATCCCGGTGGTCAACGGCGCAACAGGCAAACAAGGATTTATTACCAGGGAGAACACTCCCGATTTACCCCTGTTATCCGCAATCAAATGCGCTGTGGCCAGTCTTATGGACTATGTTCCATTAAGAACGGACGGCGAACCAGTCGGTTCTGAAGATGCCTTTTTTGGCCCTGGCCTGATCTGGGGATATTCGACTTTTTCTTTCAGCTGTCCGGATTTGACCTTGTATCACTATGTTCAAAATAAGAACCTTAGTTTCACCACCTACGCTTCATATCCGGAGCTGTCTCAGAAAAATCCTAAACAGGTGAAAAACCACAAAGAGCTATCATCTCATTTCCAAGTGGATGAAATTGGCAAGAGAATTCATCTGGAGGAAATAGCCAGCATTATGCCGGAACTGGTATCCAATTATGATTTTACTTTATTAGAACCACTGCCGGTCTTGAATTATGCGAATTTGAACCAGGTTCGACTTCTTGTGAATGGAGTTTAATATGGAAAAGATTAAACAATTCTTCGCCGCACCAACCCAATGGCAGCGGCTCGCCCTTTTAAGTCTGTTGAGCATGTTTATTTCACACCTGATTTTGCTCAGTTCCCAAGCGTCCGGCTCAAGTGACGAAATTGACATTTTTTCTCTTGTGGCAGGTGCTGTCATTCTCCTGTTTGTCGTAGGATGGTCTGCATTGAATGGAACCAGCAGCCCTAAGTTTGTTACCCGAAGCATTGGTGTGGTATGCGGTAGTTTTGAAATTCATAGGTTGGCTTACAGCTTTATCTGGCCAAAGAAACTAAACGAAATAGAAGCTCCAACATTTCAAATTTTTGCAATCACTTTGATCATCGGTTTGCTCCTGCAATCTCTTACAGGAAAATCACTATCTGATCTAATGGTGGGAATCAAAGCAAGATTGCAGCGAGAAAATAAAGCCAAACTAACTAAAGTAGTCCCAAAAGAACAGGAAGCTGCTAAGGAAGCGGAATCCACTCTTTCGAAAGCCAAACTTTCCGAAGCCCTGATGAAAAAATGAAACTGCTTGGATCTGCAATCACCTATCTCGTATGGACCCTGGATAAGGACCTGCGATTTGTCGTGCTGATGATTATTGCCTTGACTTTTTCTACCATTCTTGGCGTCAAAATTTGGTTGCCGGTACACACCAGCTGCCCGGCAACCTTTGGAGACGGAGAATTTCAAGTGTCAGATATTTATTATTTGTTAAAGTACCTGTTTGCCACCTTCTTGACCCTTGTTCCATGGCTGTTACCGCTAAAAGCGCTTTAGGAGAACCAAATGAAAAGACTTCACACCAATGTAGACATGCATAACCGTTCGCGTTTGAACAGAATGCTTTTTTTCAATACCCGTGAACGAGATCTTTTATGGACCAAACGGATAGCTATCATCATATTGGTCCTTTATGTAGTTTGTTCTTCTGTTGTTTTGATGATCGCCAGGAGTTATCCCGATTCTGCCATAGCAAAAACGGTGCGAGCAGTATTTTTTGATGTGGATCCACAAATAGCTAAGGAAGCTGTTCAAACCGGAAATAAGATAATCGACAGGTTCAAGGCAATCATCAAAAGCAACGATGAAATCCGTTACGTCAACTACGGTCGACATCCTGTCCAGGATCAATTTCCTAAATTGTCACCGATGGCCTACCTGGGCAATGGCATCCTTAGCACTGAAACTGCCCTGACAGTTGAGGAATATTTTGGTGGTGATTGTGCCCTAACAGAAGAACAAGCCGAACTTCACGATAAAATTTACTGCCACAACACCGTTCAACTGACCTATGAAAAGGCGCAACAGGCCTGTGCTGTAAAATTTGGAGGGCAGGTGGCTGATTACCATGAGTACATGAAATATATCTTTCCCTCAAAAAGAACCACTATCATCAACCAAAAGCACTGGACGCGACAGCTTAGAATAGATGAGGGTTTCTTTTTTGACACAAATTTAAGATTGGTGTTGGATCCGGCAGCACCCAATCAATTTGAATTTGAAGAAGAAGATGAACAATATGCGTTTTTCTGCGTGACAGATGTCACTAGCCTTCCCCAGAAGAAGGAGGAAAACGAGGCGACTGAATAGATTCAGTTGAGTCGCGAAATGTAGCTTCACCACTGATTCTTAACACGATGAAATCAGGTACCAAAGACGCCCCTCATGGGGCGTTTCGTTTTTTATTCCCCATCAGGCATTTGGTTAACAGTAGAGTATTGTTCTTCCTGATTATTTTGGCGATTTACTTCAGTGTGTATGCGATTTATTAGGTGTAATGACACCTTTGCCGGCAGTTCTCCTAAGGCGGTTAAAATAACATTTGTTTCTTGCTCGGTAAAAATAAATGTATACTCCATTTGTTTCACTCCTGATTGGTGTTTACCTTAATCGGTGCAGATGAAATTTAACAAATTTAAATCCGTACGCCTCAGTAATAATTGTGAATCAAACCAGCCAATTGGCGGCCCATTCTAATCAGGCGGCAATTATAACCGAGTGTTCTAACAAACAATTACAACGTTACATAATAGTTAGGCAATGGCTTAAAACCAAATGGCAATTTTAAAACTGACTTTTACTTGGTAGATTCTTTCGGTTTCATTCATGGAAACACTGTCTAAGAAACAAGAGCAATTAAAAACCTCGATCACACCGTTATTTCCCCAGCGTGATCCCAGGGTTTCGGCAGTGGTGATGTTGTACCGCGATGAACTGCAAAGACGAGAGGAAAAAAAGCAGGAAAAAAACTCAGTTTTTAACGGACACCGCAATGAGATTATTAACAGGGCAATCAACACAAATCCAGTCATTCAAAGACGTGCTCGACTAGCCACACGAGGACCCAACCGAGATTTCTCCTCTGAACCAGCTTTGGGTATCCCTATTCAAAGGCAACCCCAAATAGTAGCTACTGTTTCCGGATACAAGCATTATCTACAAAGTAAACATGCCCAACAGCCAGGCGTGTCGATCCAGCCAAAGCTTGAAATCAGCCAGCCCTATGATCCTGCAGAAATCGAGGCGGACAGTGTTTCCGAACAAATCATGCGTATGCCTGATGTTTCGGTATATGGCAACAAATCCAAAAACCTGATTCAACGGCATTCCAACAAGACTATACCAAATCAGCCGGTAAGCATTCTACACAGATCGAAGGGGCAAGCTGGTGCTGGAGCTTCTTCAGCAAGTAAAAACCTGGCGTCTCAAATCCAAGGGCTTAGCGGCAAAGGACAACCGCTTCCTGAAAAAACCAGAACCGAATTCGAAGGTAAATTCGGTCACAGCTTTGAAAATGTGCGTGTCCATACGGGCAGCGAATCAGCCGGAATGGCTCAATCAATCAATGCCAAGGCGTTTACCACCGGCAACAATATCGTCTTTGGCGAAGACCAGTACAACACCGAATCAAACGAAGGTAAAAAACTGCTGGCACATGAACTGACTCATACCGTACAGCAAAATGCAGGTGATGTTCAAAGAAACCTAAATACAGATGACACCCTATCCAGGAAGATCGAAAATCAGGTCACAAACGAAAATGTCAGAACCCAACAAAACTTGACTGACAATATACGCAGCTCTCAGGTTGTTCAGCCTTTAAGTGCAAATGATCGATTAAGACAAAATATTGATGACGATGCTACTCATTCCCAGTCCGTTGAAAATGACCGGAATAGACTCAGATCAGCTGGTCCGGAAAATGTTGAAAACGGTGCCAATCGCAAAACAATTGAGAATCAGTCAAACCAAAACATTGGAACATCGAGCACTAATTTATCAAATCAAATAGAGTCCGACTTAATAAACCAAACCACAGGACAACAGAATACTGCTCAGACTGATGCTGATTCCAGTTCGCTCATTCGTTCGATGACGAGTGCAGCTCCGACTGAAATGATCCAGCAATTGAGCACTGCAGGTCCAAGAGTAGCCCAGGCACGTATCAATGAAAGCAAAAGGGCAGCTTCAAATGTTCCAACGGTATTGCAACCAACCGGTTTACCTATCGAACAAAACCAAAATAGAAGACAAACTTCAATCCCTAATACTCTAGATACGCCAGATTTATCTGTTCAAAGAGATACAAATACCAGAACGGTATCCACCAGGCATGTTCAATCCAACAGACCGGCAGTCACCAGAGACAGCAGTACAGTTACGGCAAACAATATTGGCCAGCAGGTTAACCAGATACCGGATCGAGACCCTAATTTGAATACTTCTCCAGGTGCACCACCATCTGTGGACCTGACAGGCGCTGCAAGTCCGACACAAAACATCGAAAATCAGAGGAAAACTGATCAAGCGGTATCGCAGGCTTCCAGAGACGCTACAAGAGCCATAAATCAAGATTTCGGAGAAAACGACACAAATCCAACCATAACAAGAGAAACCTTAAAATCAAATAATAACATCAACACTAATGCTGAGTGGAATGGAGAAGCCTTGTCCATTCCTGATTTGGATGATCAACACAGATCCGTTTATAACAGACAGCTTTCTGAACAATACGACTCAAATATTCAGAATGAACTCAACAGGCAAAATTCTGCAGAACAGGAATACCAGACTCGAGTAGATCAGGAACAACAACAGGGCTTGCAAAGGATTAACGCAGAAACCGATCGAGTTCGAAATGAACAAATTCAGCTACAGCAAAGTGGACAGCAGGATATAGAAAATCAGAGAAATCAATGGACCAGGGAAAACACACAGGTACAAAACAACTACTCTAGCCAGGCAAATGCGGAACGGAATAGGGTAAATCAAAGAATCGATGCAAGTGTCACTTCGGCCAATCGACGATCTAGGGAGGAGTTTACTCAAGCTGAACAAAACGCAATACAGCAGGAACGACAGGCTCAACAACAAGTTAGTACCGAACGTAACCATGCGACACGTGAAAAATCATGGTTCCAAAAAGCAACAGAGGCAATTGGCAATTTCTTTGATAACTTGAAAAAGAAAGTCAACGACATCTTCAATAGACTTCGCCAGGCAGTCAAAGACATTATCGAAAGGGCGAAAAACATCGTCAAAGGGGTAATTGAAGCAGCAAGACGAACCATCGTTGGCTTCATTCGGTCATTTGGAGAGTTTTTAAAAAGTGTGGTGCGAGTTGCATTGGCTGCTTTTCCACAAATCGCCAAACGGTTTTGTGCCCTAATAGACAATATTGTTGAAAGGACTATACAGAGAGTTAACCAACTGGCTGAGGGATTGAAACGTGCCTGCGAATTGATACTGGATGCCATTGGATCAGCAATTGATGCTTATCTGGCCCTATATCAAAAGGCGATTAACCTCATCCTGGATGCGTTGAAATTCATCGCTGTTGGGATAATTAAAATACTGCGAGGACTCGCAAATCTTGGCATTGCTTTAGGTAAAGCCATTACTGAATATTTCACAGGTGCCATGGTCGAAGAGGCCATAGGAACAGATGTTACCAAACCTATCAGTGTTGAAAGAACAGATGCCGAAATTGCAGCGAATAGCCAGGGTCAACAAACATCTGCTGAACAAAATACAGGACAGCAAAATAGCCCTACAGCAGAAGAAAGGCGGAATAACGAACTATTGAACAGATCAGAACTTCGTGACTCAGATCTTGTCCTACCAGATGGGCCTGGAGAGATATCACCACAACTGCTTAGACACCTTCCCCCAATTGATTTTGGGCAGGATATTGAGTTGGGCTCAAATTCAAATCCGATTACAAGAGATCAATTGCAGAATGCTTTTGCTACTGGCGGCAATGATGTTGATGGTATAGCTGATTCAATTACTGACAGCATTGTGGCTGATCATCAGTCGCAACAGGATCAAGACCAACAGTCCAATCAACAACCTGACCCCGATTGGGCAAATATGACTGATGATCAAAAACTTGATCATTATATTGAACAAATGGGAAAAGAGCCGCCTGCTCCTGAAGGAAACCAGACTACTCAACCAGAACAACAACCTGACTCAACAAACACACAAGATATACCCTATATTGCCAAAACAGACCGATTGTCAGTGGGTCAGCGACTTTCGTTTGTTGGCCGACAAATGATGAAGGGTATGCAGATGTGGTGGCAAAAAAATAAGCTTATTATATATGGCGCCTTAGCAGGTATTTTGATTGGCGCAGGAGTAATTGCCTTTTTCACTGGTGGCGCTGGGCTCATCGCAGTACTTCAGGTATTGCTACAAATAATGACAGTCTATTTTATAGCGGAAGCGATATACCGAATAAGAGGCCACTTTATGTCCTACCTCGAAAAAGCGTGGAATGGAGATGTTGAAGGTGGTGGAAAGAGTCTTGCAAAAGCGCTCGCTGTGCTTGTTTTCGAGTTTGTGTTTGAATACCTGCTAAAAGTGGTAGGTAAGGTATTGAAAAAGGTAAAAGCAGCCTTAAAGGGAGGAAAGCAGATTGGCAAGTTTGGCAGAGCAGTGCGAAAGGTTGGAGGATTTGTTCGAAAAGTCGGAACCAAGGTTAGGAATGTAGGTAGAAAAATTAAAGCAGTTGTTCTCAGACGCGGAAAATTCATCTTTACCAAGCTTAATAAAGCCTGGTTGAAAGTGGTCAACACGATTGGGGATATTAGAGAAAAGATCCTTAAAAGGTTTGGTTTTAAGCGTGTCTGGATCGAGAAATCAGGTAGATACATTGAGGTATGGGCAGAATTCAACCCACGAGTTATGCTCATGAAGGCGCCCGTCGACGGCGAACCTGATTTAAGAAGAGTAAGAAAAGTAAAAGGACGATTTCCAATAAATTCACGAAAATACGCTGGTAGAACAGTTCCTTTGGAAGATTTGCCTGTTCACCTTAGAGGAAAATATCCACACAGTGTTCATTTTTCGGGCGCCGGATACCCGGATTTTTCAAGATATTCAATTAAAAACGTAAGGATTGAATTAGGAAAATCACGAGGTGTCGATTTTTCTCGTGCTGATAAAGCTGCAGGATTTTCTAGAAATAATCCAAGACCGGATGATTTTACCTGGCATCATCACCAAGATTCAGGCTATATGCAATTAGTACCTACAGATATCCATGATTGGATAAAACACACTGGGGGTATTGCAACAAAGTAAATTTTATTGTTGGAGATGTTTTATGACGATAATTAAAGACAGCAATGAAGGTATTTCCGAAGACATCGTTACCAAGTTTGAACATAAGTGGAATGTGAAATTACCTATTGAATACAAAAGGTTTTTAATTAAATATAACGGCGGTTATCCATCACCTGACGCTTTCGCAATTAAGGAAATTGAAGATGAGTCGACAGTTGATAAGTTTTTAAGTCTGGAGTCCGGACCTCATAGCAATCTTGATAGTTATGTAAATACATATATAGGACGCATACCAAAAGACCTCCTTCCAATTGCACATGATCCCGGGGGAAATTTAATATGTATCGGCATTAAAGGTGAGAATTTTGGGATAATTTATTTTTGGGATCATGAATTTGAATCAGATGACAACGATCCAGATTATTCTAATGTGCATTTTGTTGCAAATAATTTCGATGAGTTTTTGAAAGAACTATATGAATTAGAAGACGATTGAAGCGTCTTGATATTAAAAGACAGGGTCAAAACTTTATTATTAGACTTTTATACAAATAAACTACAGGGTCAGGGGGTTCAGGTTTGTCATTTTGGGTTTTGTGGAAAAGGGGTCAGGTCTTTCATTTTGGCATTTCCTAACACAAACCAATTCATTCCAAAAGGAATGAAACAGGGCAAAATTTAAGCACTGTCATTTATCATTTATGAATTCTTTAGCATGTTTGGGTAAAGTGGTTGAGACAAATATACATATGAAAACAACGAAACTGATTATTTTGCTTTTATCAATTTGTTTGTTCTCAACTGCGCCACATAGCGGTTCAAGAATTAACCACATTAGAAAGCTTTATTCGGAAGCTAACAAACTTCAATGCAAGGTCGGTTGTGAGCATTTTGTTCATGAACTGACCTTGAATGTCATGCTTCCCGGGACAGGTCTGCAAACAACAACACTTAAATTCTATCACGAATCACTTCAACAATATTCAAAGAAGAGAACTAAAAATTTGGGGCTCAGGTCTTTCATTTTGATGTTTTAAGTATTAAATGAAATTCACAGCTTTTAAAAGCTGCAGCCAATCAGGCGCAATGCGACAAAACAAGAGACGGTTGATGAAGAGCCCTAAACGTTCAAAACGTCTGGGGCACTTGAGAATGCTATACTTTGCGCCTTCAAGGAAAGTGCAAAGCAAAAATTGATAGAAACTTCGAACTTAGGACCTTTAAATCCAATAAAACATCGTTTCTGGCTCAAGTATGGGCCAAATTCAAGAACCAAGTCGATAAGAAGCCGGAATATTCCTTTAAAAAATGTCCAAAAAGCGAATCTCTATTGTAGGTGCTGGTCCTGCAGGTTTATATGCTGCTGAAAAGCTGGCACAACAGGGATATGAAACAACTCTGTTTGACCACAAAGTTCCATGGAAAAGCCATGTGGAGGGATGATTCTACCGGAAACGCTAAGGGAATTCACTTTCTTGTATTCTTTTCCCTTTCTGGAAGCCAAATTCTCCAAAATTATATATGAGTCTCCGGATGGAAAACGCAAAAGAAGACCTTTAACCCCTTCAACTTACATAATTTCTCGCAAAAAGCTGGCAGAGTTTCAGCTTAAAAGGGCTGTTGATGCCGGTGCCAGGCTGATCCCAGAAAAAGTTGAGAAGATAAGGTCATTTGAGAACAAAATTGAGGTAATAACGGGCAATGGAAGCTATCAAACCGATTATATCATTGGGGCCGATGGAGCGAACAGTGTTGTAAGAAAGACTTTTATAGGAAAAATCCCAAAAGAAAACCTGGGAATAACTTTCGGTTACACTCTGAAAGATGCACAAGTTGACCATAATGAAATCAAATTTCAAAACACTGATGGCTACATGTGGCTTTTCAATGGGGAAAAACATTTAAATGCAGGGATTGGCAAAAGCATTACAAGTCAAAGTAATCAACATTTAAGGAAAAAACTTGATCAATATCTTAAATCAAAATTCAAGAATATAAACGTTGTTTCCAAATGGAGTGCGATAATCCCTTTAATCCGTGATCCGAAATTTCAAGAACTACCAATCTACGGAAACAAATGGATTCTGGTGGGAGATGCCGCAGGGCATGTGGACCCCATAGTTGGTGCCGGCATTTACTACGCCTTTAAATCTGCAAAACTGGCAGTTGAAGCGATCTTGTGCGGTGATATCGGAGCATACGAAAAACGTTGGCGAAAATTTTATGGTAGAATCCAGCGAGAAAGAGTCAAATATGCGAACTATGCGGAGGAAATAGCAAAAAAATCCCGGTCCGACACAATCGGAGCTGTCTATTACAGGGATGTTTAAGTCAATACAGCATCAGGTCTGCTTTACTGATAAATCTCTTCGTTTTACCGGGGATCTGGGCTGAATTTCGATCAACATGACACCACCTGATGAATTGAAGCTTGAAAAATATTTATTGTAATGTCCAAAATACGAATCTCAATAGTAGGTGCCGGGCCAGCTGGTTTATATGCTGCGGAGTTGTTAGCAAAAGAGGGTTTTGAGATATCCTTGTTTGATCATAAGGTGCCTTGGGAAAAACCTTGTGGTGGGTTAATTCCACCAGACACGCTCAGAGAATTTCCTTTTCTATTATCGTTTCCGCATCTGAAATCTAAATGTTCCAAGTTGGTTTGTGAATCTCCTACAAGACGACGTAAGTTTTGGTACTTTGACAAAACAAGCTATATAATTTCTCGCAAAGAATTGGCCAGTTTTCAGCTCAAAAGGGCTGTTGATGCAGGTACCAAATTGATTGCAGAAATAGTTGAGACCATAATGTCTTACGAGAATAGAGTTGACCTTAAATTGCCTATTGCGGATTTCTTCCAAAATACTTTTTTAGGGTTTGTTTTTAATAATCGCTTATTTACAAATGAAAGAGAAAACCAAGTTTAGTTTTAATAGAAAGGATTCTGTAAAAGACCTATTCAACAATGAGATACTGGGATTCTTTGATTATATTCACATAAATAGCCTCAGCACTTTGTACGAGCTAATAAAATGCGGATATGAAAATATAAAATGCATTAGGCTTTCGCATCCTACTTTTGATGAGTCGGTCAATCTTATTGAAAATAGAAGGAGTTGGAAGACTCAAACTTATATAGATATTGAATCAGATAATTATGATACGATTGATCAACTAATTTGTCGTTTCCCTGAAGACGAATTTAGAATTTATACTTCAAGCCTTGAGATAGCCGGTGAAATACTCAATAAACATAAATCACTCCCGAACGGACAGGAATTTCTTAGAAAGGGATCGGTTTGCTACAAACTTACGATAACATCAAATTTTGAAGCTGAATTAAGTCGCTTGATTAACAGTTATTATAAAAATGAAGTGAATTTATTTGAAATTAAAATTGATTATTTTCAATTTGAAGATCTTAAAATGGCAAATCTTCATCGATTGGCATATTGGTTTAACGAATTGTCACTCATTCTCAATTTAGAATATCCTAAAAATCCTGATATTGTTGATGAATTATTTTTTTATAATCATGTATATATCGACAACGATCTAAAAATGTATCTCAGCAATTCAAAAAACTATTTTATCTTTGATTTGCTAAAATATCAGGGTATGAACGGAGAAGACATTGATAGTGAAACATTGAACAGGCTTCGACAGGTCGTCGACATTAGTTTTACATTTCCAATGAGCAACTTGATCGATCTAGAGCAAAACATGAAAATTATGAATAATATTTGCGAAATTCCTCACTTGAATCATTTATTAATTAATCAAATTTCAAATAATCTTGAATTTTTTAATTGAATCTACCGTTATGTTTTTACCATCACCTTTAAAAGAAATTTTGATTACAGAACAATGCAATCTCAATTGTGACTATTGTTTTAAGTCTAATTTTGATGCAAATGCAAGTTGGGAATATATTAAAGAATTTATTGATAGCGGATCATTTAGTGAACTTAAGTTTTTTGGTGGAGAACCATTTTTAAAGGCTGATTTGATATTTAAGACATTAGATTATATTTCAAACAATCCCAGATTCACAGCTGAGGAAAAAGCGCAAATCCTCAAGCCGTTAAAATATGTTACAACAAATGGTACATTGGTAGATCAGTACATTGAAAAGATTAAAGCATATGGGTTGGTACTGCAGTTCAGTCTCGACGGACCTGAGAATGTGCATGACGTTAAAAAAAAAAAAAAAAAAGGAAATGGATCATTCAATAAGATAATTGGCAATATAGCGTTGTGCTACCAATATAATATTGATTTTACGATACATTCTGTAATCAGCAGAAACAATTTTTCTCAGTTTGCTGAAACTATAAAATTCTTTTATAACATCTCTTTGAAATACTGTGAGAATAACAAATCTGCTATCATCTCTCAAAAAGGAAACCGGTTTAAATTTATATTTGAAGAAGAATTTACAGATGATGATATTGATATCTTAATCGATCAGATATTCAAAATCGCATTATGGATACACGAGGATTTAAAAGAACTATCATCAGAGGAAAAAAGTTTACTCTTTGATGCACTATTAAGGAAAAGGCCATCTGTTTGTGGGGCAGGTTCAGGATTGAAAACAATTGATACGGAAAAAACGACATCGCCTTGTCATCGTATGTCAATTTCCTCATATCAGAATATTGGTGACTCTTACAGAACAAGATTCGACAATAATGAGTTTATCAGCTTGGACAATTGCAAAAGCTACAATTCTCTGCATTCACTGATGCAATCAAATTGTAAAATGTATGGGTATTTTGGGATCTTAGATGAGGATTCAATTAAAATGAACACAGAATTTAACTTTAAGTTGGGCACTTGGTGCCCGGCGGCTAATATTCAACTCACCTCTAATCCCTTTTACATTCCTAGCAAATATAGTGTATTGATTCAGGAGATCAACCGGGCGATCGATGCTGCTCAGGAAAAGCTGTTCCCGGATACGGATTATTTTTTGGATAAATTTTTTGAAGAACAGTCCGTTTGAACAAGTCAAAACACTATTTCTCAAACCAACAAGTGGCAAATAAAAACTAGATCTCAATTGGGGAATGATTTAACGAATTGTGCGTCTTGGATAGCTGAGAAGGCAAATTAATCAACCCCAACAGCCTTTTTTGGTCTGCCCATAATGCCCAGGTCTCACTGTCTTGACGTTAAAGAGGTATCACACTAGGATAAATTAATGATTGTTTTCCGAGTTCAGGCTATTTTGGATATCCGCCCTCCCAGCCGGCAAAACCCATAGTCATTCTTTTTGCTGTTACATCCCATGAAAAAAACCTATCGAAATGTTTGATATACAGACTGTGTTGATCCTGGTGATTATTTTCCTTGCCACTTTTGTGAATTCAACCCTTGGTTTTGGGTTGG
>JAKSDL010000463.1 GCA_022360105.1 Pseudomonadota bacterium | reverse complement strand
CTGACACCTGGCAGATAGGGGGTTTGTTCCACAACATCCAGGTGTTCTTCGATCAACGGAGCGATCTTATGGGTATTGAAATTATAGGGAGCAGCAAATCCGCCAATGCGAATCAACCGTTTGGTGTTTTCATGTAAACCACCGTCTTTTGCCGGATTCATCCAACTATGAGAGGAAATGACACCGCTATAACCACGTGCCTCAACGATATCCATGACTTCACCGGCAGCTTTGGCACTTAAATGATCCAGTTCGATCAACATTTTTCTATCGATCAGGCGGTTGATCAAATAAACACCTAATTCGGTCAGACCATACTTGTTGCAGTGCTCAATTGTCTCGTCATATTCCGGATTGAGGCCAATCACATTTAAGATATCCCTGATAAAAGGAACATCTCCGATGATGGGAAATCCAGTCGTGAAATGAGCCCCACGAGTATATTCATCACATTCTTTTGTCTCAAAAAATCGACCGGTGGAAAGCCACTGGCCAACATTGATAAATCCATGCTCCACCTTGGCGCCACTCAGTTGATTGTCGAATTTATGAGCAGGAAACACAGCGCGAATTCCAAGATCATAAAGTTCGTCCAGTCCGGCTTCTATGTCGTTTCTACTACAGGAGTCATTGTAACCGCAATTAAAGGTTTCAGATGTTTCCACGCCGATCAATACAGCTAATTGACCATTAGCTATCACTTGCCGGGTTTCTTCAGGAGTCGTCACCAGCCTGAAAAAGCCTTTTCCCGGTCCGCCAGCCTGGGCATCGATATAGTCCTGCATTTCATTCAATCGTCTGACCTGCAAACGAATACTGTCCATGCTATTGCAGCTGTTTGGATTTATCCAGCTGCCCGGATTGACCGTTTTCTGGACATTACACAACACTTCGTTTTCAACCACATCCGTTACCATCAAACGCAGACCGGAGAGATAAGCCCTTTCGATCCATTTGTAATAGTACTGCATATGGCTCATCTGCTTGTGATTGGGCCAGAAAGGAAAATCAGGCCATCCTCTTGTATCATACCTATGGTTCACATCACCATAAGCGTAAAGATTTCCGATAATATCCAAAGAACCCCAGGGGCCGTGAATATCGCTACTATCCTTCAGTGCGGTTTCAACGCCCCAGCGATGAAAGGGTTTACCTGCCATCATTTTACCGCCCATAAATTCATAGGAGGTAATATGAGTGTGAGGGTCAACATAGCCACGAACAGGCAGGCTCGCATCACCTTTTAATACATCAGGATCACCGCTGACATTGACGGTGACTTCCGGAAAAGGCGTACAGTCGCTTTGCGGAACCAGTCTAAAGCTTGCTTCGCTGTTGTTGTTGCCGGGATTCAGCAGGTCAAAAAAGTACAACCCTCCGGTACTATAATTGTGTCTTAGCCCCATGTTCAATGCAGTGCCATGAAACTTATACTCGTAATTGCCGCTTCCCACATCGACCGCACTCATCCGCCATTCGGCGAATTCACCTGCATAACGACCGGCGCTGATTTCAGCAGGAAGATGACTCGCCAGGTATCTTCCGTCTTTATCGGTCAGCATATAGTAGGAGTAAGACGTCGGTTTCATAAAAAAGTGGGTGGCATCTGCAATATCGATGTTTTCAAAACGATAACCGAGTCCGTTATCCACGGGCCCACCTTTGTGAAACTTCTTAAGGAAATTTCCGTTTGTAGGAGATTGAATCGCGTAACAGCCCTGGGCCAAGCCGTGCACTGCGCTCTCGTTATTATCTGCCAACGTGTTTGACGCTACAAACATCAAACATATCAGTATGGAAAGTGATAAACGTTTTCGTTTCATGGCAACCTCGTTTTTTGATCTTTTTAATTGCTCCTTGGTGATGAAAGAACCTGGTTTTCTGCAAAGAAACCAGCGAAAGTTGGGAATAGTGTTCAATTGAAATAACAGGTTTAAATCTTAGATGCAAAAAATCTTTTGAAAAGACCTTCATCCAGGTGTTTTCAAGTGATTATACGCGTTTTGAAACACCTGTTTGTTGATAAGACATGTGTCTCAAGAACTCTCTTAGCTTTTCCTATGCATGTCAAGGAAATTTGAAATATTTGACAAAAAAGGTTGCGGATAATTTTCGAAATTGTCATTACAAAGCCCGGGTAAAAGGGGCTGTGACCAAAAAAATGAAGTTCTTTAGTTTTTATGGAGGTTCTGTTAGCTTTCAGAAGTGCCAAAAACCTTCTGGATAAAATTAGCGAAAAATTGTGAATAATTTTGCAACTATCTAATTTAAAAGTCTAAATCATGGATGCAAGCAGTGCTGCGAATTCTTATGTTCTGGTAATTGACCTGGGAAGCACCAGTTTAAAAGCGTCCATTGTGGATATCAAAGGTCACATTCAGGCCACACACACCGAAGTGATTGAAACCGTGTTGCTTCCAAACGGTGGGGCTGAACAGGATGCTGAAGCCTGGTGGGTAAAAGCCAGAAGAGCATCCAAAAAGGCCATGGATGATGCCGGCGTTCAAAAAGAAAGGATTCTGGCGATTTGCTGTGATTCCCAGTTTTCCGTGACGGTGCCCGTGGGCAGGGATGGCAAGGCTTTGATGAATGCTGTTCACTGGCTGGATAGCAGGGGAGCTGGATACACTCAAAAAATGATGAACGGGTTTCCCAAAGTTCAGGGTTTATCGGTGCGTAAAGCGTTGAAATGGATCAGGCACACAGGCCTGGCTCCTATAGAATCCGGTGTTGATGGATTGGCACATATGCTTTTGATAAAGTACGATTATCCGGAAGTGTACAACCAAACATATAAATTCCTGGAGCCGGTCGATTTTTTAACTTCCCGATTGACCGGACAATACACTGCATCTCAACATACAGCCGTGATGAGTGTGCTATCCTCAAACCGAAAATGGGGAAGTGGGGAATACTGTGAGACATTGTTACGCGAGGCAGCCATTGACAGGGACAAACTGCCGAATCTGGTTGCTAATGATGGTATCTGTGGGACTGTCAAAAAAGAGATTGCATCTGAACTTGGTGTGTCACCAGGGACGAAGGTTATGAATGGAATGCTGGACAACCAGTCGGCATTGATAGGCTCGGGTATTGTGGATATCGGGCAGGGGATGATTTATTTGGGTACCTCCCTCAACATCAACGCACATATTGCTCGCAAGAAAACGGATGTATTAAATTCTATCACGTCAATACCAGGGTGTTTGCCCGGTTTATACATGCTGCTCTGTGAACAGGGGTTGGGAGGGAAATGCCTGGATTATTTTCTGCGTAACGTCCTTTTTCACCAGGATAACTTGAGTGATCGCCCCCTGCCTGCCGAATGCTATGATAAGGTAAATGAAATTGTGGCCACCATAAAACCGGGTAGTGGAGACCTGCTCTTTCTTCCCTGGCTGAATGGCACTCTGGCACCTCGGGAAAACAGATGGGCCAGGGGTGGATTTTTCAATCTCTCATTAGATACAACCAGGGAGCATATGCTTCGTGCGATTATGGAAGGGGTTGCCTTCAATTCAAAAGCAGCCTTGAAACCGGTGGAAGCTTTTTTAGGCCGGAAGCTGGATAGGATAAGACTTGCCGGTGGAGGGGCTCTGTCTGATACCTGGGCCCAGGTATATGCGGATGTTCTGGAAAGACCCGTGCTGCAATTGGATGAACCGCATAAAGTGACCTGTCGCGGAACAGGGTTAGTTGGTTTTACAAGGTTAGGATTGTTAAAAGTGGAAGAGATACCCTCCCTTGTTAAAATCAGGAAAACCTTTGAGCCAATTTCCGGAAACATCCCGGTGTATCGTAAACTGTATAAGCAGTATGTAAGAATTTTTAAAAAGAATTTCAGAGTGTTTCGGGCTTTAAATTCATGACTCAAGTTTCGCACCCTTGTTTTATTCTATCAGTGGCTCTGCAGTTCACTGAGGAAGATGAATTTTACATAAAAGCTATCAGCTACTGGCAGTTAGCTTTTAGCTTTAAACTGAGCACCTTCGGTACGTTTACATGAATACCCAAAATAATGGAGCGAAGCGAGTCGTATCAAAGCCAGCAGCTGAGCGCTAATAGCCAAATGCTTTTAACTGAATAGCTGATGGTGGTTTTAGACCATATAAATCATCTAATGCAAAAACAGGTGCGAAACTTGAGTTCATGAGAGGGATTTTTAATAATCAATTGATAACTGTGAATCGGCAAT
>JAKSDL010000431.1 GCA_022360105.1 Pseudomonadota bacterium | reverse complement strand
TGTTCTTAACTCTTGTTGAACCCATCAGGCCGGGTCGCAAATACCCTCGGAAACCCAAGTTTAAAGGGCGTAGCTTTTATACAAGTTACAAACCGATACGTTAAGTTAACGACATTAATTAGCGATCAGCTGCTGGCTTTGATACGACTCGCTTCGCTCCATTATTTTGAGTATCAATGTAAACGTACCGAAGGTGTTCAGTTTAAAGCTAAAAGCTACCTGCCAGTAGCGAATAGCTTTTATGTAAAAGTCACCTTCCTCAGTGAACTGCAGAGCCACTGATAGCATAAAACAAGGGTGCGAAACTTGAGTTTTATATTTACGGGCAGCGAAAGCGCCGTTTTCCGTTACTAAGTGTAGGATGGGCCGGCGTAGCCTGCCCATCTAATAATATGAAAGTGTTGACTCAATACAAGCTGATTGCTGACTGCTGATAGCCGAACGTCACGGGTAGTGACGCTACTCGTGGGGATACTTCATCCCCCATTCGGCTCTAAAGGAATCCATTAACTTCATCATCTCTATGCTGGTGGCCCGGGGCATCAATGGACTTTCCAGTAGCCCGGCTTCAAGGCATCTCATCACCTCTTTGGCCTCGGGGCCGTATCCCAGCAAGTCATAAGGTAGTTTGAGATGTTGTTCGTCGCTATCCGGGCTCCGGATGAACAATTCCTGTGGGTGAAAGAAGTCGGGGACAGACATGTATCCTTTACTGCCGATGACCAGACCTAAATGGGGTGAACTGGATCGACAGGACGAGGAAAGAACAGCTGTTTTGCCGCCTTCATATTCAAGTAGATAGGCAGAGGTCTCATCTACACCACTTTTGCCAAGAACTGCAGATGTTTTGAATGATTTGGGGAACTCTTCGTAAACAAGATGGGCAAAGGTCAGGGGGTATATTCCCAAGTCCAATAATGCACCGCCTCCAAGTTCAGGGTTATATAGACGATGGTTGGGATCAAACGCCCTGATAATGGAAAAATCAGCTTGTACCGTGAATACCTCTCCTATGGTACCAGCTTTTACCAGTTCTACCATCTTTAACGTAGCAGGATGAAACCTGGTCCAGACAGCTTCCATCAGAAACAGATTCTTGTTTCCTGCCATATCAAACATTTCTTGAGCAAGCCTGGCATTTAGGCTGACGGGTTTCTCGCATAAAACATGTTTTTCATTGTTCAAAGCAAGCATAGTATGTTCATGATGAAAATTGTGGGTGGTGCCAATATAGACAACATCGACTTGAGTATCCTTAACAAGGTTCTGATATGAAGTATACGCTTTAGGATTTCCGAATTTGCTTGCAAATTGTTCTGCTTTTCCAGGTGTCTGGGAAGCTACGGCGACCAATTCTGCTTTTTCGAGCGGTTCCAGACAAGTTGCGAATTGCTCGGAAATATTTCCACAACCAACGATTCCCCAACGGATTACCATGGTATCTCCTAAGTGATTGTTGCAGACGAATAAAGTGTGATGTAACTGGATATCGGAAGTATTATAGGTGATCAGACGAATTTCGAGCAACCAATTGTTATTTTTGTAGGGTGGGTAATTGCGTTACTCATCAATTCAAACAAGGTTCGGGTTGATGGGTAAAACCGAGCAACCCATCCTAGAACCTACAAGATTGATTTGAATAATCAATACTCAATTGATAACTGTGAATGGCTAATTTGGAGGTGAAGAGCAGATGGGCAAACAAGGTTTGCCCATCTATTTATTGGATATCGCAAAAGGAGGAGATTGTTGAAGATATCAGGCCACTTCAACATATGGAATATCCAATAAACTGGCTATTTGCTGAAGCTCCATTTTAAAATTCCCATAAATCAGGGAGAAATGATGCTCCAGCTTTTCCTTCATGATGAAATCCAAAACCTTTTGAGCAGGGATATCGAAGCGAATAACTCCGGAAGTCCCAGTGAAAGCCATGGGAGCTGAAATCATTTCACCAGTTCCCACAATCATCTTTTTTTGATTCTGTGATTGACTGATCCGCACAAAAGTCACCCGACCGGGTTTCAAGGTGAACTCATACAAAAAAGGCTTTTTGCGATTGGTGTGGATTTGGGCGCGAACTTCTTTGTCGGGATCAGCCATGGAGAGAGGAGCCAGACCGCAATGCCAGAACACGCCCGTGTCATCTTCTATATTAATGTCTACCAGGTCGGAAAGAAAAACGGCGGAATTACCCAAGGTTTGAAGCATCAGTGAGGTTAACGAACCGAATAGATCAGCTTCACAGGCAGAGGGAATTCCATCTTCATTCATCATGGACATAGGGCCACAAGCCGCACAACCAAGTTCGGTAAAAAACTCCGGCCAACAGCGAACTGCAAGTCCGTCCACCTCTTTCTCAGCAGCGACCTGCTTGAGGGAGTGATACACCTTAAAGCTTTTCATTAAAGGTTCTTTTTCCATCTCAGCCAGATTCACCACTTCTTTATCCACTTTGGCATGAATTTCTTCTGCTGCCTGATCAGGCGCAATTGAAACCTTTCCCAGAAAATCCATCAGATCGGTTTTTTGAACATCAACGCCGCACCACTGCTTTAATTCAGCTGCGTCATATTCGCAGGTATCAAATCCATCGGGATGATCTCCAATTACAAGCAATGTTGCTTCGGAAAGCCTGTTGACTGTCATGGCAGCCCTGGCAAAGCTTTCGATTTTCTGCAATGCCTCTTGGCTATCAGGTTGTCTATGGAGATAGTCAAAGCTGATGCCGGCCTTACCCAAGGCGTGAGCCGCGAGATTTGATCCGCAAAGGGAATTCAATCTCAACCTGCCACCTTCCCTGGATTCAGGAAACGACCAGATCAAAGCAGGAATACCCAATGCTTTTGCTAATTCAACAGTCATCACGGCATCGGTGAATGTTACCTGGATGATCAACAAGGCGTCCGGTTTTTGCTGACCCAGCAGCTCGATCGCCTTTTTTACGGCGTCTCCATCGCAAAGCAACTCTTTATCACCGATCGTTTCCAGATTCAAACTTTGCAAGGTCTTCCAAGCTTTGCTGGCCATTTCTTCGGCAAAGGGAATATCGAAAGTGGTTCTTGCCAAAGCCACCACACCAATTTTTGGACTTCTGGATTCCATATACTTACCTGTTCAGTTGAGTTTTTTTATGCGGAATATTCCTTTGGAAAATTGGGACCGAATCCAGGAGGAGTAATCCCAGCCTCAAATGCCCTGTGTTGATGCCATGGTTTGGCTTGTTGATCTGTCAGGCTACCGATGGTTCCGGCATAAGGCACTGCATTTTCCATCAACTCTTTTTCCATTGTTGCCAGATCAGGAAAAGATTGTGCCGCCTGCCACCAGATAGCTCTACCAGCCAGGTATCCGCTGGCTCCTGCGTTGTAAGCATAAGTCAGGATGTTTTTAAATGTCTTCATATCCGCACCGGCACTTAGCATAACCCATGGTACCTGACTAATTTGATCCAACTGGTTGAACCACTCCTGGCATTCGGCTGCTCCCGGTGATCCCGGCTCAGGAACAGTCGATCCTGGTACGGGACTTTCCAGCTTGAATATATCCACTCCAAAAGCAGGATCAGCAAAAGCTTTCAGAGAATCGACGACATTTTGCGGATGTTTGGATGCATGCTCAACGTATTCTTTTGTTTGGTCGCTGTCGCCTGGCAAAGGGTAAACGAGCATTTCCAGCAGGAAGCAGATATCATGCTTTTTACAGGCGTTTCCTATTTTTTCCACCAGTTTATGCTGATAGTCGCACAGTGCTGGGTCAGCATCAGGTCGATACCAGGCTAAAAACTTTACACCATCCGCACCGATTCGTTTGATCTTTTCTACGCTCCAGTCAACAATTTCGGTGGAGATTCTACCTTTTTCAGTATCCAGGAAATCATGCTCTTCCAAGGTTATCAACAATCCCTGGGCAGGATCAACATGCTGAATGGCATTAGGATAAGCCCAGATGGGATCCAAAAGCATGGCTGTGGAACTTGGCGCCAGGGTTTTGGTCAGGAGCGCTTTTACATCTGAAACATCCTGATAAGAAGCTTCCGCAACCCCTTTCTTCTCTTTCACCAGGTTCATGATGGGTGGTCTCTGGTCGACCGCAGTCATTTTGAATAGGCCGTTCTTATCGGCCAGGCGTCGAAAACACCAGAGTTTACCTGCTGACAATTCCATTACTTCCTCTTTGTTAAAAAGTGATCTACTTCAGTGCGACTGGGAATACCTGCCCGGCCGCCTAGTTTAGTACATTTTATGGCAGCCACCGCATTGGAAAATCGGATAGCCTGCTCAATATCAAATTCTTGTGAAAGGGAATAGGCAAGGGCTCCATGAAAAACATCACCGGCTCCCAGCGTATCCACAACATTCACCTTGAATGCGGGCATTTGCTTAAATTCATTGTTTTCGAACCAAAAGGTCCCCCGGGCACCGTCTGTGGCACATACCCATGAGTTTAGTCCAGAGCTGGCCTTGTACAAAGAGCTTTCGAAATCTGTTTCTCCGGTATATTCCCTCAGCCCGTTTTTGGAGAATGCCACATGGCTGGCCTTCTCTACCAATGAGGAAATATCGTCATTCGGTGTGCTGTCTGCATCCAAAACAGAGATAAGTCCTTTTTCAGAGGCCTGGTTCAGAATGAGTTCAGCACCTTGTATCCAGCGAGAATCAGCCAGTACAACATCACCAGTCTCTATCCTTTCCAGAGGTAACCAGGAGGGATCAGTGTCCAGTCCGGCATTGGCCCGGTTAATAATCAGCCTTTCACCACGCTGATCTACCATTACTGCCGATAGTGCAGAGTGGGTGTCCTTGATTCGCCTGGTGAATTGAGTATTCACTCCATAAGTATTCAGTTCTTTAACAATGCGATCTCCCACATTGTCATCACCTACCCTGCCCCAAAACTCGACATCTGCTCCAAGTTTTGCTGCAGTCACAGCCGCAGTTGATGCAGGACCACCACCAACCTCCAGAAACTCGTGAGCAAAGTATTTTCCGGCTTTTTCGGGTAAATCGGGTAGTGTGAAAATCTGATCCAATACTGCAATTCCCAAGCAGATGATTTTTGACATGAAACTCTCTTTTTAATTCTTATTCATGTGGTCGATCCCATCAGCAGCAGAAAGCGCCTGTCATTTGCTGATTAATAGTTGTTGAACCCCGAAGGGCGAGAAGAGAACAAACGATGGTTGCACCATCGACAAGGCTATTTCCCTTCGGGGTTTGGACCAACTAAAATTTTTTGTGATCTATTTTATATCTTATATAAGAGTGATGATGACAGAGTTCAATCTAAAATCTCCGGCTTTCTGCGATTAAGTCAATTCAGACAAATAGTAGTAATCGCTGGTGTCTACAAAGCTTAAACGCCATTCTACAGGCCGCGTATCCAAGGCAGTAGCTAATCTGTCGATCTCCAAAACAGGTGCACCGGCTTTCATTCCAAGCAAAGCGGCGTCGTCTTTTTTCAACTTCACAGCTTTCAGTCGTTCCACGGCTTTCAGTACCTTAACATCGTATTGGGATTCATATAACTCATAAAGCGTGTTGGGAATTTCCTCTTTTTTTAAGAAATCACCAAATACCTTCACCGCCAGCGAAATATGTTCAACGATGACGGGTTTGTCGTTTAAAAACCGGACTCGCTTAATTCGTATTACCTTGTCTTTTGCCGTCAGTTTGAGCCGGCTCTGCTCCAGCTTATTAGCGGAGGCTCTCGTCAGGCCAATCACTTTACTGTCCGGCAAGATGCGTTTCCCGTCATTGCTTACCACATAAAAGAAATGGAAGAGTGATCTGGCTGCTGAATGTTGGGAAACAAAGGTTCCTTTGCCTTGCTTGCGAATGAAAATATTCTCGGCTGTCATTTCATCCAATGCTTTGCGGATGGTTCCCTGGCTGACACCGAATTCCTTTCCCAATTGCTGCTCACTGGGAAGCGCTTCACCCGGAGCCCAGTTCCCATCGATTACACGCTGTAATATCAGCGACTTAATCTGTTTGTAAAGCGGTTGATAATTTAAGCCGGAAGAAGCACCCATAAACTTCTCATTTCTCTGTATTAAGTTAAAACAGCCTGTTTTCAAGACAACTAACTTAACCCTGCCTAAATGAACGGTCAAGGCAGATAATGCCAAAACATTGACGAGTCATTACTCTGGTATCTTATATTTTATATAAGACTAACGATCAATCATTTTCCTGTCAATGTTAAATGCGATTTTCGGTTATCAGTTGTTAGATATAACAGCTGTCAGCATTTAGCTACCAGCTTTTAGCTAAAAAAGTGTGAACACTTTAATATTAAAAGATGGGCAGGTGTCGCCGGCCCAACCTACACCAATTAATCGAAAATGAAGCAGGGTGTAGGGCGGATCAAGCGGAGCGGATCCACCAATTTGCATTGTGATGCGAGTCGTTTCCATTCCATATGAGATGTGAATTCGAAAGCGAAGCTTTCCCAAAATAGAAAATCTTAGATCTAAAATCTGAAATCTAAAATTTATAGTTGCTCAAAAGACTTATATCTTATAT
>JAKSDL010000512.1 GCA_022360105.1 Pseudomonadota bacterium | reverse complement strand
TAAAATGGGTTATGTATATGCGGCTGTACCGGTAGGAGGGATTTTCATCATAGTATTTACCCTGGAACAATTGTTGGAATGCATCTTAACCAACCCTGAAATGACAGCCCGGGAAACAGAGGAGGTAGCTAACTAAATGGGTACAATAGCTTTAATTCTGGTTGTCGTATTCGTCCTGCTTCTGGTTAGCAATATTCCAATTGCGGTTGCTATTGGCATATCTGCTCTTACCGCAATAGTTGCCTTTGGAACAGAAGATCCAATGTTGATGATGGCCAACAAAATGGCCAACGGCGTTAACAGCTTTGCACTACTTGCGATACCATTTTTCATCTTTTCAGGTCACCTCATGGGCCGCGGAGGGATGGCGCGTCGTTTGATAGACTTTGCCTCGACCCTGGTAGGAATGCTGCCGGGAGGTCTGGCCTATGTAAACACTCTTACCTGTATGCTTTTTGGCTCTATTTCAGGTTCGGCCGCTGCAGCTGTATCATCTGTTGGCGGGTTCATGATCCCTGAAATGAATAGAAAAGGTTATAACCGCGAGTTTAATGTAGCAGTTACAACCACCGCCGCTACGACAGGTCTGCTAATACCGCCAAGCAATGTAATGATTGTATACTCTGTCGCAGCAGGAAGTGTTTCTATTGCGGCAATGTTTATGGCAGGAGTACTGCCAGGCATTCTAACCGGCCTGTTTATCATGCTGGTTTGCGGCTACTTTGCTTTTGTAAAAAAATACCAAGGCGGTGAAAAAAGCTCTTTACCACAGATACTCAAGTCTTTCGCACAGGCTTTTTGGAGTCTGCTGCTTATCGTAATCGTTATAGGAGGTATTCTGGGTGGAATATTTACCCCTACAGAAGCCGCAGCTATAGCTGTACTTTATGCTTTTATTCTTTCCGTTGTATTTTACAGAGAAATTCCATTTAAAGACATGCCGGAAATACTTAAACAAACCGGTATCACAACAGCAGTTGTTATGCTGCTGATCGGCGCCAGTCAGGGAATGAGCTGGATCATGACCATGGCAGATATCCCTCAGACTGTTAGTGCGGCATTGATTGGTCTATCTGATAATCCTATTGTTATATTGCTGACAATTAACGTCCTGCTTTTGTTTGTCGGCACCTTCATGGATATGACCCCGGCGGTACTTATCTTCACCCCGATATTCCTACCGGTTGTTAAACAGTTCGGCATGCATGAGGTACATTTCGGCATCATGCTGATAGCCAACCTGTGTATCGGACTATGTACCCCACCTGTTGGAACATGCCTGTTTATCGGCTGCGGCGTAGGTAAAACAACCATTGCCAAAGTCACTAAGACCATGATACCATTTTTCCTGGCGATGATCGCTGCTCTTATGGTAATAACATATATTCCTAAGATGTCACTATGGATGCCCGTAAAGACCGGACTGATCAAACAGGAAGAAGTTGACAAAACTATGGAAATATGGAAACAAAACTTCGGCGGCGTCAAAAAAAATGAAGAAGCTAATACCGAATAGCCTTTCCAACAAAATGCGTTAAAAGTAATTCCTTCCTCTCCATTCGATAAATAAATATTCATAGG
>JAKSDL010000127.1 GCA_022360105.1 Pseudomonadota bacterium | reverse complement strand
TTTCGTAGGGCACCCCTGCTTTGTTCCGGGGAGCCAGGAATTTGGTTTCATCCACGATCTGTTTGATTTTTCTTTTGCTCAATTTAGTAGGAATATCAAGGTTTGCCTCCACATTCATGATTTCTTCATATTCCGGACCAAGCAAGGTAACGCGTAACATTTCGCTGAGTTTTTTACAGATTTTTTTCTTGGCAAATACCTTGAACTTACGTCCCCTCGCCATTCCTTGTTGAATAAATAAAAAGTGGTAAAACGGGAATTCGAGGCATGCGAAAGAAGAGTTGTATTTGTACAAGGTCCCGGGAATGACAATTGTGTCCGGCATGGGCACATGTTCGGTCATCATCAGTTTTAAGACTTCCGGTGGACAGCCGATGAGAATGTTTCCCTGAGGGGTGCTGTATAATTGTGAACTCTCTGTTAACGGGTGTTTGCTGATTAGTGCGTTTGCTTGTGCCATAGCGCTCAAAACTTCCTGAGATTTAAATTTCCTTAGTTACAGTTAGTTACGCTTTGAAAGCAAAATATATTCCAAAAAGTCCTCAATGGGTTACCATTACAGGTTTTCGAAGCAGTTTCCCCTCCCAGATTCCATATCTGAAACAATTAGCCTGAGGCGAATTATATCAAGTCATTGTCCGATCTGGAAAGTTGAAAATACCTGCAAAAACGCTCAAATAGATTTGAACGAATTCGGTAGCAGAAAATATTTTGGGAATAATCTTGGCACACCTTGCGTTTTATGGTTGAAGAGGATCAAAAAGTGAATCTGAATCAAATTGCGGGAAATCGTTTTTTGCTGTAGGAATTATCTATTTCGTCTAATAAACGGACTGTATTCAGTTTACCCTTAGCTAAACTTCAAACTTACTCATCGCATTGTTCGGTATGACTAAATCTAAAATCCAAAAACCGAAATCTACCCTTCTTGGATATCTTCGGAAAGCTTTTTTCTCCATGGTGATTGGAACCTTCATCATTCCCTCATACTCTCCGGCACAACAGGCTTTTACTCCACTGCAGGAAGGCGACTATGAAGTAAAAGACGAGAACATCTTCTTTAATCCGGGCATCATGGTTGAAGGAAGCTATGAGGCCTACTATTCCGCAATCAAAGAAGATTTTATTACGGGCGACCATATTTCCGATGGATTATTACAAGACATTGAATTGAGAATCAGGTCCAAAGTAAACACCAACCTCTCTGTGCATGCCCACATAGGAAACAAATCGAAAGTGGTTTCCGAGCAGGATGATCGGTTCAAAACAGACTATGCTGATGAAGCGAGTGATGTCAGTGATGACAGTGGTGGGATGGACCTGGAGTTCAGGGAAGCTTATCTGGAATACAATCACAATCCTAACGCTGTGTTGCGGCTAGGAAAACAGTTCATTAACCCTGGCGATCGCATGGGGCTGATTTATGAAGGCAATGCTAATGCCGTCACCCAGCAATGTCGGATCGGAACCTGGTGTTATTATATTGGGGGGGCAAGAATCGGTTACGAGGGAAATTCAGCCCTGTTTTGGATGCAACTGGATTACCCGGTTTATGAGTCGGGCGTTGTCATTTCAGATCCCTGGGTGGAAAAAGGCACCCGACAAGAGGCCTCCCTCAATGTTGAGCTTTTAAGGGTGGATCATCGTGGCTCTGATATTCCGATGTCTTCTACAGGTCAGTGGGTTGGGGAGTTCTCTGCTAAACATGATACGACTTCGGATGGCGGTACAACAAAATACATCTATTTTGAAAATGATGAAGTTCAGTATCTTGGTTTTAATCTTCGCTGGAATTATTATAAAACAATGCTGCGCTTGTCTTGGATAAACCTTGCCGGCAAACGGGATTATTGGATGAAAGCAAGAGATGGGGATAGAGAGTTTGTAACTAATAACGAGGTCTCTGGAAATGCTGTTTATCTGGATGTCAGCTATCAATTGCTGGATTACTTGAAGGTGGGCTGGACTACCTTAAACTCTTCCGGAACAGAACGCGAAGACGGCGAGAAGTTTTGGGAGAACAATTCGGAATCATATCTGGAAGTGCAAAAAGGCGATTTTGGTGATGCCTTGATCTATTTTAACGGAAAGGATGGACTTGGACAGGGGCACTCCGTATCCAACCTGATTTATAACTCTATGCGCGCTTCTTATATCTCCGATGACAAAAAGTTAAAAATGCTGTTTGCGGTCTATACTTTCAGGCGAGCCCAACCCGTTTTCTACACCGTTGAGAATGGAGATGATAAGACTTCAACGGATATCGGCTCGGAAATTGATTTTGTGCTTGATTGGAAGTGGGAAGACGATTTAACCGCAGGATTCCAATTGGCAGCTTTTTCACCTGGTAATGCCTACAGTGCCAATGACAATGACAAACCAAAAGAAGACAACAAAGGCTTTTCATTGATTGGGATAAATTTACGTTACGAATTTTAGCTGAAATTATTTAATTGGGAGAAGAAACCATGCAAACCTCTAAATCAACTGAATTGTTTCAAAGAGCCCAAGCGTCAATTCCCGGTGGAGTAAACAGCCCAGTTCGAGCTTTTCGATCGGTCAAGATGAATCCGCTATTCATCAGCAAAGCCAAGGGATGCAGAATTACTGATGTGGATGGAAACGAATTCATCGATTATGTTGGCTCCTGGGGACCGATGGTTCTTGGTCACAGTCATCCCACTGTCTTGGAAGCTGTGAAATCTGCAACGGAAAACGGGCTATCTTTTGGAGCTCCCACTCAGCTGGAAGTGGAGCTGGCTGAACAAGTCAAAAAAATGATGCCCAATATTGAAAGTGTACGAATGGTGAATTCCGGCACCGAAGCCACCATGAGCGCTATTCGGGTTGCGAGAGGTTACACGGGCAGGGACAAAATCATCAAGTTTGCCGGGTGTTACCATGGCCATGCCGATCATTTGCTGGTTAAAGCCGGGTCTGGTGCAGCGACTTTCGGTCAACCGGATTCTCCGGGCGTGCCTGCAGCTTTTGCCGGTGAAACGTTGATTGCCAGATACAATGATTTGGAAAACGTTTCACAACTGATTGAGGAATATCCGGGTGAGATTGCTGCCATCATCCTGGAGCCTGTGGCAGGAAACATGGGGGTTATAGCACCGGTAGCAGGCTTTTTGAAGGGTTTGCGTGATTTGTGTGATCGTGAAGGCATTCTTTTGATATTTGATGAAGTGATGACGGGCTTCAGGGTATCCAAAGGTGGTGCTCAAGAGCTTTACCATATCGTGCCGGATTTGACGACGCTCGGTAAAATCATTGGTGGGGGAATGCCCGTAGGTGCTTATGGAGGCAGGCTGGATATTATGGAACAAGTTTCTCCGGCCGGAGGAATCTACCAGGCCGGAACTCTTTCCGGCAATCCGGTGACCATGGCCGCAGGATTGGCTACCTTAAGAGAGCTTGACAAGTCGGGATTTTACGAAGAATTAGGTGGCAAGGCAGTCTGGCTGGTTAATGAAATTAAAGATATTTTTGAAAAGGCATCGGTTCCTTATAGAATTCAACAAGTCGGTGGAATGTTTGGATTCTTTTTTATTGATAAGGAGGTAAATAATTTTGATGACGCTCTTAGCTGCGATACGGAACTCTTCATCAAATTTTTTAAGGAAATGTTGAGTCAGGGAATCTACCTGGCGCCATCAGCTTTTGAGGCAGCTTTTGTATCGATGGCTCATACGGAGCAAGATCTGGAAAAAACAAGAGATGTGATCAAAACAGCCATCTCTAATATTCTTTGACCCATTTAATCATAGTCGATCACAGTAAAACTGTTCGGGCATTCATCCATCATATAGCGGATAAATGCCAAATGGGTTGAATGTCCGCTTTTATGGCAGAAAACATCACCTATGATGCGGTGATTGTTGGCAAGGTAAAAGTCTCCGACCTGGTCCAGGATCTTGTGTAAATTGGGCTCATTCAACCAGGTCATCTCTTCCAGATTTTCGATATTGCCTTCCTCATCCAGGATGATTGCGTTTTTATTGTTACCTCCCTTTACCAGACCCTGGTTCAGTAACTCCTGATAATCCCTTCTAAATCCAAACGTTTTTGCTTTGGCTATGTTTTCAATATAATTCTTTTCCGTAAGCTGGAACGTCATCTCTTGTTGACCAATCTGTCTGTGGTTGTAATCGATGGAAAAGGTAAAATTGGATTTATCGGAAGGCAGAATGAAAATAGTAATGTCGTTGTATTCATAGGTAACTGGTTCAAGAACTTTTACAACTTTTTTTGGTGTATCAAGCTGCTTCAGTCCAATATCCTGCAAGGCAGTATAAAAATCATACCCGCTGCCATCCATAATAGGAACTTCAAGACTGTGCAGTTCGATCAACAGATTGTCGATCCCCAGGCCGTTACAGACTGAAAGCAAATGCTCAATAGTGGTTACCTCAACACCCTCACTTTCTATGGTTGTGCATAGGGCAGAGGATTTGGCATATTGATAGCTTGCCGGAATCCGGACTTTTTTATCTCCCCGGTAGAACACAATACCGTGATTCTCAGGAGCCGGAAAAAAATACAGATCGGTTTTTTCCCCGGAATGCAATCCGTGTCCATCCTTGATGATAAACGAGTTCTTTATCGTTGTTTGGTTCATAACGTTTTAAACTCAGGATACAAAATTGAAACAGGTTAAATGCCCATCATTGTAAAACTCTTTGTAGTCAGAATTCAAGTAGTCTTTTAAGCAGTCAGCAATGCTGAAAATTGTCAGTGGTTTGGAACGATTGTTTAACTTGATTTTTAAATTTTCGTAAAGGGTGATACCTGATTTTATTGGTTTTGAAGGTCTGTACAGATATAAAAAATCGATATTAGCCAGGTCTATGTTTAAAATATCGTCATTGATCCATTGGATCTTTTCTTCAGGGATTTCCAAGGCTGCTTGAAACATTTTCCCAATCCTTATCAATTCACCGGAAAGCTCAATCTGAATAGTTTTTTCGTGGGGATATAAATATTGGAACAGTAATCCCTGTAAACCGTTTCCTGCTCCTAAATCAGCAGAAACATGCTGTTGTTTGAGATACTGTTTGGCTCTTAACAGTGGTGAGATACCGCCGGGGTGATTGAAGTATCCGTGCTTGTCATCAAGCACTTCACGTTCTGACTCGGTGTATCCCGACCCGGCTCCATGAATGTCACAATAAAAATTTAAAAAGGCAAGTTCAGTATCGTCATTATACCCTTTTCTAGCCAACTCACTGTATTCACTGGCTGTTTTCTCTAAGGAGGGAAACTCTGCAAGTATTTTCGGATCTGAAGAGATCTTTAAAAAAGCTTTTTCAATTTTGGAAAGGCTTTCTTTTGTCTGTGGGTCATCAAAAATTGTTTCCATGTGCCGTGTACATTTGATCTTTTTTTGAAAGCAATATCTTCTTTTAGTCCTGCAAAATTGCAGCCTTTCATTGAAAAAGATCTGTTTTTACCATCAGTGCCGCTGCAATTGGTTGAAGTATCTTATCTTGTTGAGCTTGGTTAAATTCGAAAGCTTTGGCTATCTCTTTTATGAATTCAGATTCAACTGGATCATAGTTCTTATCACACATGACAATTTCAACCAGGTATTTGAATAGAAATTCGGCGATATTGTCGATCAAAATCATCGGCAATTGTCCCTCTAATTCCGCGGCTTTTGACTCAAGCTGTTCCAAGCGAACCTGGTCGTTATCCAGTAACTCTGCAACAATTTCAAAATATTTGATTTCAGCCGGATGAACACGATTATCAGCTCGTATCGCCCTCACCAAAAGCCAGGCACTGATTTCTCTTTGAATATCGGAAAGCAGGGGTTTTAACTCACGGAATAGATTTTTCCTGATTTTATAAAGCCTTTGTTCAATCAGACCGTTTATCTCCTTAGGGTCAAATCCAAGTTCTCGCCCCAAATCACTTAAAAAGTAGTAATCAAGATCACTTAAATCCCTGCCAAAGGTCTCTATTTTTAAGCAACTGTCAATAATTAATGCACCCATTTTTCTCGGGATTGTAATTGCCAGCTGCGGAAGATTGTGGTCTTCATCTTTGCAGACCTTTACCACTTCTTCAAAAACCATTCGAACAATCCGTTTAATTTCTTCACTTCTATAATCCAGGGCTTTTGGGGTTGGCCATTGGGTTGCGGAATCATGAGACGTCACGATAATTTTAGCCTTGGGAAACAGGGAGGCAAACAAATCCTTTCCAAATGTCAGCAACCCGTCTATTTTTGACTCGCAATCAAGTGTGATTTGTTGTCTGTATGTATCTATTTCATTTTTTGTCGGTCGTAGCATATCTAATGACTTTATAAAGGTAAAAGAATTGGTTGATCATTTAAAGCCGTGATTTTTATCAAATAGATCCATCTTAATATACATAGCTTGTTAAACTTAAAATTGAAAGGCCAATTGGTCGAGGGAATTAAGGTAAGGGACCGGTTCAATGCCCGTGTTGAAAGGAATCAGTATTTGCAACACAAAATGATTGTGTTACAGCATTCTGAAATGGTTTGATGTTTCGATATCAAAAGACCTCGTTCATTGAAGTTTTTGCCTTTTACCATCAAATAAAAACTCAAGGGACGGTTCCTGAACCGAATATTCTGAGGTTCGGTTAACCCTACCTGGTTCACAAGAACGGGGGAGCAGATTTGGCATGAACTCGAAAGTTGGGACATTTTTGAAAACGACATACTCTCTGTTATTAGACTTGTGATTGAAAAACAAAAATTGCGGCTGTTGGGATTAGGGCTCGATACAGTTCTTTGGAAACGTCTGTATCAACACATAACGAGGACGTTTCGCAAAGATGAAATTAATTTGGAATTTCAACTGATAAAGTATAAGTGGTCAAAGTTTAAAGATAAAAGCCTGGAAAATCTGGAGGATTTTAATCCTGATTTCATTTTTACTTCGTCCGAACTGTTTAAAGGCATTGAGGAGATGGAATCATTTTTCCAGTCATATCAACCGATGAATATTGTTGGCTATCCGGGACTCATTTTGGTTGAACACAAGCCGGAACGTTTTATCAGGCAATACTTCAGGGCTCATCCCTATTCAGACATTCAGTTTCGGCAGTTTCCTCGATTAAAAATCACTGATCCGGATTTGATATTTTTTGATTCTTCGGAGATTGCACCACGTGAGATATACCCTTTGCCCGAAATCCATTTCAAAGAGGAGAAAGAAATATTTCTTGATAGGGAGAAATTAATTGGGTTTTCTCCCTGGAAAGACATTGCCACGTTGTATTGGAAGGAAAAGCATTATACACCGTACCAGTTTTGTCAGTTGTTCGATCAGACCTACGAAAATGACAGTAGCACCAAACATTCAAAAGGAATTCTATTCGATTGCGGCCGAATGTACATCTCGCCTGGTTTTTTTCTGAGGGATATAGCAAATCTTGAAACGTTAAGTCTGCCCATTGTTCATATAATCAGCTATCAGCAAGTAAAAAAACACTACCTGGATCTTGATTCTCTTTGTTTTAAGCTCCTGGAAACTGCGAAGCACCGTTGCAGCTTGAAGTTTAATGAAAACTACCTGCAGGATGAAGTAGCGATCAAATCCCACGTACCTGTAACGATCAGTTCAGACAGTGCGCTAACCTGCACTGTGATCAATCAATTGATGCAGGCCGATGGTTACGCAAGAACAGTCACTGCGGATCAGGCGGATGATTCGGCAAACCGATTTCTGGTTAGTTTGAATATGGAACCTGTTGAAAACACTCCGTTTACTTTTTCAATCATACTGGACAAGTTGCCCATCGAGAATGCCACGTCCGATGAAACAGGGGTTATTGAACCCCTGACTCAGTTGGAATTGGAGGACATTGCAGATCCTGTTATGCTTCAAAAACGGTCAAACCAAGTCACAAAAAGGTTGCAAAAACTGAAAGATCAAATGAAGGTCTTGGCTAGTTCCAAGGCAGAGAGCGACAAAAACAGGTATATCGACATGCTTTCCCGGAATAAAATGGAATTTATCAACAACCTGCTGGAAATATCTGAGACCTGGGATGAACAAAACTGCGATGTGGCCGTGGCAAGGCAGGAAAATGTCTTGGTCCTTTATGACGATGAAAAGCAGGCTTTGGCAATCGAGGAACAGCTACAAAGAAATGAAAGAAAAACGTTTTTGAACGCGGCTCAGCAGTTTTTTGATTTTGAATCGCTGGTAGATTTAAATATTGGCCCATTGGAACCGTTTTTACATGATGGTGTTGTTATTTGTTGTATGACGACAAAGGCAATTCTTCTCAGGAAGTTTCAACAATTTGAAAAGGAGTTGGCTCAAAGAAAATATCCCCCTCTGGACAAGGCCATATCAAACCTGGAATCGGAAATCTCCAAATGTGAAGAAAGAGCCGGGAGAATGAAAATTTTAGACTACAGCTCTTATTTGCGTGAGCTTTATCTGGAAAACAAAGAAGCCTTATTCTCCGCTGTCAAAAACTATTTCAAAGAAGTGGAAAAGACCCGCTATCTTATTAAAAACCAGGGCGCAGTCTACATCATTGGGGATGAAGAAGACAATTGTGATAAGATAGCATCTGCGGTCAAAATGGCTTATGGTGATTCTAAAAATATTGTGGTTAGAAAAGTGCCTACGGAACTGAATCTGTTTTATGGAGATTTGGCGGATCAGACAGAAACCGATGAGGAGTCTTTTAGAAGTGATTTAATTGATATGAATGTCAATGAGTTGTCACGGTTTTACAGAGATATTGCCTTGTCAATTGGTTTGAGGGATGTTGAGATCTTTTTTCTGGCTGGTGATCCTCAATTAAATCAACTGTTGATCGAGTTTTTAAGGCAAAAAGGATCAAAATATATCAACACACCCATTGTGCTTCTAGCTTCAGGCGTATTCAATTATCAGCTGATGAACGGACTTTCACGGGAAGGTGTAAAAGTTCTTTACCAGGACCAATTGCTTAGAGACAACCCGGAAGCGTTAGCCAAGACATTTAAAACAATTGTGTAAATTGTGGTACCAATTTATATAAAATAGAGACATGTGTACTATCTTGCTTAAGCAACAACAGATGTGTCCAGCATTCTATCTGACGCTGAACACAAATATTGAAAAATCCACTGATTACTGAAAATGTGAGGTCGGGTCATGAATGAGTGGATCAGAACGACCAGTATAGCTGGTTTTTGTGGTTGGTTTTTAGCTCCTGTAAGCGTTGTATCCTGGCCTTGGTGTTAGGATGTGTCCTCAATATTTCGGGTACATTTTTCAAATATGGTGCATAGAACTTCTTCCAAAATGTTGTCTGCATACTGATTTTTTTTAATGCCCTTGACAATCCGCTGGCATCACCAGCCAGCAAAGCGGCATCCATGTCTGCTCTAAACTCCCTGTTTCTCGACATTGCAACCTGAAATAAAAAACTGATTGTCGGAGCGGCCATCAATAATAAAATTGTGAGCCAGGGAAGAACAATCTGGTTCAAAAAAAGCAAAGGGAGACTAAGGATTAATAAGACCTGGCCGAAAAATGCCATGTAGCCTGTTAACTTTCTTATTTGTTCACTAAACAACATAATTTGAATGTCATTGTTTTTCAGGTGCGCCACTTCGTGAGCCAACACTCCGTACATTTCCTCTTTCGTCAGACTGTTAATCAACCCCTTTGAAATCACAATGGCTGCCCGTTCTTTGTCTTCAACGGTATAAGCATTTATCTCAGGAGTATTATCGAAAAAAAGTACAGGCATTTTTTCGATGTTAGCCTTCCCGGCCAGTGTTTCAGCCATATTATACAAAACGGGAGATTCACCGGGGTGAATGAGCTGCACATTTTTTTTTCTCAAAATCTGGGCAATAGAAAAATTCGATGTAAAGAAGAATCCCATGCCTGCAGCAGCTAAAGCAATGATGACTCCCGTATACCCGGCAATGGTGAATCCTAAGAAAGACATAACTCCCAGCATACCGGATATCATGAGCAAAAACTGAAGATAGTTTTTAACCTTCATGAGCAGTAAATTTTGGGAAGGCTTAGGTTTTATGGGATTATCTTTTGTCGAAGATCTTAGTCCACTGACAGGAATTCGCACATATCCGTCTTTTGAAGGAATTAAGATCTCATCTGAATTATGTGATTTTGTTTTCATGCTCTTCACACCGGATTATGGGTAGCGGGTAATCATTAAAATACAGTTAGGCTTTTAACTGCATCTGGTGTGCCAGCGAAATAATCAAAATAATTACAGAGTACTACAGTTAGTAATAACCGGTTAGGTCATTTTGACCGCATTCGATAATAGAAAGATCGATCCTCATTTAGCCAAGTTTCCTGACTGGTAATCCTCAACCGCCTGCTGAATTTCAGCTTTCGTGTTCATGACAAACGGTCCATACTTGGCTACAGGTTCGCCAATCGGTTTTCCGGATAAGAGAATAAATCCCGTGTTTTCGTTTCCTGCTTTCACAGACAGGTTCGTTCCTTTTGACAGCACCGCGAGTTGTCCATGTTTAACAACCTCCAATTTGGGTTCACCAGGATCTCCAATCTGAAGCATTCCTCGATAGACGTAGATCAAGGAGTTATGGGTCGGTTCAATCGGGTGGGCAACCCTGTCATCCGGTACCAAACGGATGTCTACAAACAGTGGATCTGTATCGATGCCTTTGGCTGCACCTTCAATTCCCATTGAGTTACCGGCTATGAAACGAAATAATGAGCCGGATTCCAGGCATAGTTCCGAGATTTGTTCCGGTTCGATGTTCTGATAGGAAGGCTCCTTCATTTTTTGATAACTTGGTAAATTGACCCAAAGTTGAAATCCCCAGATCAGGCCGTCTTCCTGAATCGGCATTTCGGAGTGTATTATTCCCCTGCCGGCAGTCATCCACTGCACACCTCCCGATTGGATAATCCCCACATTGCCTTTATGATCCTTGTGCTCCATTTTTCCTGCCAGCATGTAGGTAACTGTTTCAAAACCACGATGGGGATGACTTGGAAAGCCCGCGATATACTCATTAGGGTTGTCTGATTTAAATTCGTCGAGCATCAAGAAGGGGTCGATTCTAGGTAACAAATGGCTTCCCAGGCTTCGGTATAAGGTCACACCTGCGCCATCTGATGTTTTTTGGGCTGTGATAATTTTTTCAACTTCCAGGTTTCTATTATCATGTTTGCTCATGACAATCTCCTACAAGATTGGATTTTCGCTGAACCGATTACGGTCATGTGGTCCGTCTAAGTCTACCAAAGGGCCTTTGGGAACAATACGCTTTGGATTGATTGTTTCGTGGCTATAGTAGTAGTGCCTTTTTATATGCTCCATGTTTACGGTCTCGCGAACTCCGGGCACCTGATACAACTCTTTTAGGTAATTGAACAGGTTTGGGTAATCTGCGATGCGTTTTTTATTAGCTTTAAAGTGGGTGAAATAGACAGCATCAAATCGAACCAGGGTTGTAAACAATCTCCAATCAGCTTCGCTTATTGAACTTCCAACCAGAAATCTCTGGCTTTCCAATTTTACTTCCAAAGTATCAAGAGCTGCAAAAAGATTATCAAAAGCCTTCTCATATGCTTCCTGTGTCGTTGCAAAGCCGCATTTATATACGCCGTTGTTAATATTGTGATAAACGAGATCGTTTATTTCATCGATCTCTGTTTGTTTGTCTTCAGGGTAGAAGTCGTAATGCATGGGTGTGAACTCATCAAAGGATTTGTTAAAAAATCGAATGATTTGAGAAGATTCGTTGTTTACTATCACACGATTAGCCTTATCCCATAGGACCGGAACTGTTACTCGTCCCGTATAATCCGGTTTTGATGCTGCGTACACCTGATGCAGATAGCGATAGTCCACGTTGAGTTCATTGAGTGATGAATCGCCTGATTCAAACTCCCAGCCGAATTCCATCATATCAGCCTTTACGCTCGTCACCGAAATTATAGCCTCCAATTTTTTCAATTTTCGCATTATCAGTGTCCTGTGTGCCCATGGACAAGCCAACGATACAAACAGATGATACCGATCGGGTTCGGCTTGAAATTCATCAGGTGATGAGGGGGTTGGTACTACCTTGTTGTGAAATTTCGAATCTTCCCTTACAAATTCTCCTTGGCTGGCTTTGGTATCATACCACTGGTTTTGCCAGTTTCCGTTGACTAAAAGTCCCATCTTGATTTCTCCTTAAATCCTTAATATACAGTAATTTACATTGTACAATATCTACCGGAATGATATGATTCTTACGTTAATCAGTCTGATAAGTACCTTTATAAATAGGGAATTACATGTTGACCCTGGAACAGTTAATCGTTTTAAGAGCGGTCGTTGAAACCGGTAGTTTCAGATCTGCGTCAGAAACTCTTCACAAGGCCCAGTCCGCCGTTAGTTATGCAATAAAAAACCTGGAAGCCGACCTGAACATCCAGATTTTTGATCGTAGCAGTTACCGTCCTGTTTTAACCGAACAGGGAAAGGCCATCTTCAACAAATCCAAAATGGTGCTAAGCCAGGTTGAAGAACTTTCCCAACTTGGTGAACACCTCTCCCAGGGGAGAGAACCCGAGGTTCGCCTTGCAGTCAACGGTATCTGCAAATTTGATAATGTTATCAAGGTGATTCATAAATTTTCTAAAAAAAACCCGGCAGTTCGAGTGTTACTTTCCGTGGAAAACCTTGGTGGATCGATTGAACAGCTTCTCCTGGGAAATGTTGATATTGCTTTGGCAGAAGTTACTGATATGCCGGACCAAATAGAGGGTGTTCTCTGGGATAAAATAGAATTTTATACCGTTGCAGCACCCGATTATCCTCCTGCCAAAACCAAAAACAAGCTCACTAAATCTGACATGATGCAATATGTGCAGATCGTCGTGGCAGATTCGAGTCGACAATTTCAACCAAAAACAGCTGGGGTCTTGAAAGAGGCGACTCATTGGACTGTCAACGACTTTTCCATTAAGCGACAATTGATTATGGCCGGTCTTGGCTGGGGTAACATGCCGAAACATCTGGTTGAAGATGATTTAAAAGCCAACCGGTTAGTTACCATCCCTTATTCCACCACCATAAACCTGCTTGTGGATTTTTATCTGCTAAAACGCAAAGATGCCTTGCTAGGTCCCATGTGCACTGAACTTTGGAACCTGTTTGCTGCCACCAAAGCCGAGTTTTAAGCCGGACTTTTCACCCAGCTATTGATCAGCCTGTCAGCCGATAAGCGTCCACTTCCTCCAATCATTGTTCCAAGAGCTAGACCAATCATCAAAAGATGATACTCGTATCCTTCACCGGCTTGATTTCCAAACCAGTTCATGAAAAACCCGTGTTGGAGATGTACCATAAATATGGCTCCCAGCATGATCAGGAAGATACCAAACGACATGAACCTGCCGAAAAAACCAAATATCAGTGCCAATGCTCCCAAGGACTCCCCTAAAATCACCAATAGGGCGAAGATCCACGGCAGCCCGTTTCCGGTCATAAATTCCATTGTTTTTGAAAAACCGAATCCACCGTACCAGCCGAATAGTTTTTGAGCGCCGTGGGGAAACATAACCAGGCCCAATGTCACCCGAATAACCAGTCCCATTGAAGATTCATCCGTATTTGTCAATTTTTCAATCAATGTCTTCATTTTGTCTCCTGATGGTTCTTATCAATAAAACAAAACGGTTTTGATTTTTAAACTGATGCCAGGATATCAAACTTATAATCTAAAAAAAGAATAAAAAACTGAGGGACATGTTCATATTATTTGAACATGTTTGAGAGGAAAATGTGATTTGGGTGTAATTCAGGATTGGTAGCAGATTATTGCTTCTGGCAGGTTTGATGGGCAATCAATTGCCCATCCTACAATACTGTTTGATTTTGAATGATATGTTTGAAGGGTTGTAGGGAGGATCAAGAGAAACGGATCCACCAACTTGCAGCATGACATAGTCTGATTGCCCATCCTACAATCCGCATATATTGAAGAGAAGTCAGGATTTGAGAATTAAATGATGGTAGAAAACAGCTTGTGTTGATCTAAAAATTCAACTTGGATTCCAAGATCGAAAATGATTTGTTGGGCAACCAGGTAGGTGGAAAGGACGTCCGCTTTGCAATACTTCACCAATTTGTCTTTTGCCTGCTGATCCCCCTTTTGCCAGTCCAGGAAAAGGCTGATTGCTTCAAACCCGTCAATGGAGGCAACTTCTTGCGGTCGTTTAATACACAGTTCTCTTTCGATTGATTTTAAGCCGCCCCGGTAGCCGAGGTGATAACAGATCCATCTTAAATCGATGAATGGGCATCCGATGTCAGGAATGTTGAAGGCATTTTCAACAAAGGGAATATCAAAGCTGTTGCCGTTAAAGGCAACCAACAGGTTCGACATTTCGACCAGTTCAAGAAAATCATCCAGGTTTTCCTGAAACAAAAAGGTATGCAATTGACCTTTTTGATAGGCAACGATAACCGTGATGATGCTGTCGTATGAGGACAGACCGGTGGTTTCTATATCAAAAAATGTTGCCTGGTCAAAGTAGGTTGCCAGAATTCGCCAATGCTCTCTGGATGGCAGATGTTTGACAAGATACTTGATATTGTTCTCTTTAAGAGCAACCCGGCTGGCTTCCAGCTGTTCCAGAAATTTATCGCGCTTCTGGCCGCCAAAAGGCAAAGAATCAGGGGTTTGAAGACAATCAGACCAACAATGCAAACCAAGAGATTTTAGTCGCTCCTCCGTTTTAGGGCCTATCCCCGGGCAATGGATAAATGTTTGATCTATCAATGGATTCGCTCTCTTTTCTTTTGCAATAGTTTGGCAGCCCTGCCAAGTTTCTGTTTTACCTGCAAACGCTCCGATTCTTCTTCCGTTAATTCAATGGTGCCTTGGATCACCGATTTAACTGTCTCAACATTTGGAATGTTGAGATTTCCTGTCAATAAAGCGTTTAGCAGTGAGGTGCTGCAGGCAACCGAAGCGTTTGACTCGATGAGAAGGTTTTCTAACTCCTCATTGGTTACACCTGGTGGCAATGGCGGCACACATGCCGGACAACCACTGGTGCAGCCGCAACTAGTCAAAATTTCCAGGCACATCTCAAGGCAGTTTTCAATGTTTTCAAAAGATTTTTCGGCATATCCAACACCGCCTTCAATGGAATCAAACATGTAGAGGGCGCTTTTCCAGTATAAAGAATCTGTTTCGACCAGGGAAACATCAGTGTCGATATCCTTGACATCCGCCATACACAATATAGGTGCCGTATGGCGCAGAAGGTAGCTGAGACCGTACAAAGCGGCGCCAACATATCTCTTGTCTACATCTTCCATTTTTTCGCACCAGGGTTTGGGTACCAGCATGCAAAATCCTGTGGTGTCGTATTCAAACGGCGGTAGAGTTATAGGGCCATAACCGATGTTTTCGTAACTGCGTTCCTTGATTTTTTTATAGAGTTTCGGTTGTTTGTTGTAATGGATGTAACCGAAATCGATTTGGGCGCCGTTTAATTCACGTTTTTCCTCAGATTCGGTCAGCTCGATGCGGCCTTCCCAATGGGCTTCCGTGTAGTAGTCCACAGTGACTTCTTCTACTTTGCACAATTTTTTCTCCAGGTCCAAATCCAACGACATAAATTTTCGACCCAGGTGATGATATATGGCGTCTTTATACAATTCTCCCCTGGCACCAATCGGGTCAATTTCTCCAATGACCTCGCTGTTGCAATAAATCTCGATATTATGATCGGTCATGCCTCTTAAATTAACGCCTTTGGCGGGATAGTCCTGTAAGGCATAGCGTAGAGTGTCTCTGTAGGGAACCAGGGTCTTATCTTCTTTCAGGATGTCGACTGCTTCCTCGAAGATCATCTTGTTAAATCCGGGTTCCGACTCTCTCAAAGGGTGTTCGTGAGCCATACAGGGCAAATGTTGCATCAAAATGTACGGGTTGTCTGCATTGAGCAGTGCCTGTTCGACCGAAGTTTTGGTGATGAAGTCGGAATGGTGAACCAAATACTGATCGATGGGAGTATCCTTGCCAATAAACACGATATTTGAAGCCTTATCCTGCCTTCCCACCCTGCCGGATTGCTGCCAAAAACTGGCGAGCGAACCCGGATGACCGGATAGTATACAGAGTTCCAAATCTCCGATGTCGATTCCTAGTTCCAGGGCATTGGTGCTGATGATACCAATAATGTTCCCTGCAACCAAATCCTTTTCCAAGGCCCTGCGTTCATTTGGTAACAATCCACCACGATAAGGTTTGATGAGCGATTTTAACCGTGGAAATCCATCGGTAACTGCTCGGTATAACCGCTCAACCTCCTGTCTGGAGCGGCAAAAACAGATGGTTCGTACTTTTTGCTTAATAGCTTCCCTGAGCAAGGGAATGGAGATGGAAGCAGGTCCTTTCCGGTACAAGGTATGTCCTTGGAATTCCGCCAGAGAAGGATTCATGAAATAGATGGTTCGCTTGGATTTGGGTGCACCATCTTTTTGAATGACATGGAAATCTCTGTCAAAGAGAGCTTTGGCATGCTCTCCGGGATTGGCGACGGTCGCAGAGGAGCAGATAAATGTGGGATTGCTGCCATGAATCTCACAAACTCTCAACAACCTCCGAAAAACGTTGGCAACGTGAGACCCAAAAGCGCCACGGTAGATGTGGACTTCATCAATGACAATATAACGAAGCCTGGAAAGAAAATCTTTCCACTTGCGATTGTGGTTCGGTAATATGCCTCCGTGCAGCATATCCGGATTGGTGATGATAAAATCACTGCTGCGCTGAATTCTCGTACGTTCGTCTTGAGGAGTATCGCCATCAAAAGTACCCAGTCGCCCACTTTTTTCAACCACATTCATCATTGCGCCAAACGTACTTTCCTGATCTCTGGAGAGGGCTTTGGTCGGATATAGCAATAGGACCGAAAATGGTGACTTTGCGTGGATGTAGTCGTTCAGAATGGGAAGAAAGAATGATAGTGTTTTGCCGCTGGCAGTGTGTGAGACCAAAAGGGTGTCCTTTTGCTCACTGATCGATTGGAATGCTTTCTTTTGATGGGAATAGAGATGTTTGATTCCCTGTTTGTTCAGGGATTTGATCAATTCCGGATCGATCGAAGCAGGAAGGTCTTCATACTCACCTGGGACGGCATCTATGGTAACACGTGACCTGATGTTTTGCTCAAATGAGGAAAGTATAAAATGTGTCAGAGAATCCATGGTAAGATCTGTTTGTGATTATGTACATTTGTTTACTCTTAACCAAATGTAAATTCTCTGACAACAGAAAAAACAGCAGAAAGCAATTACCCTGTTTTCACTTTTGTTTTAAGTGATACACTGCCTTTTCCAAGCCATCCAGGGTCAGGGGATACATCCTGATGACATCCTTGATTACCTGAATCGTCTGAGTGTACCCCCAGGCATGCTCAGGAACCGGATTCAGCCAGACTGAATGTGAAAACAGATGCGCGAGGAACTTTAATCGCTCCAAGCTTGGTTTGCCGCTGGTTTCAAAGGCATAGATGGATCCGTTTCTTGCCATTAGCTCGTGTGGAGCCATGCTGGCGTCTCCAATAAAGATCAGCCGTGTTTCCGGATCAAATCTTCCAAATTCGTCCACAAGGATGGGTTTGGTATAGCGTCTGGGGTCTTCCCACACCGTATCATAAATGGTGTTGTGAAAGAAAAATGTCTTCAAATCCTTAAATTGAGCCCTTGAATAATCAAACAAGGTTTGAACTATTGGAATAAAAGGGTCCATGGACCAGCCGCCGTTGTCGATTAATAGAAAGACTTTCAGCCTGTCTTTAAGACTGCGATCAAAGGCTATTTCAATTTCACCGGCGTTTTTGACAGTCTGATAAATGCTTTCGTCGACGTTTATTTGATCCCTGGGACCTGAAGGGACCAGGTTTCTTAATCGCTTTAAGGCTTCACCAATGGATGCGTTGGTTAAGGGAGCATCCACTGAATAATCTTTATATCGTCTTTCTCCGGCTACTTTCACGGCAGATTTATTCCTTGAGCTACCACCGATTCTCATACCGCCGGGATGATAGCCGGAATGTCCAACGGGTGATGTTCCACCGGTACCTATCCATTTGTTGCCTCCTTCATGTCTTTCGGTTTGTTCTTTAAGACGTTCCTTAAAATACTCTATCAACTCATCCGGAGACATTTTCTTCAACTGGCTTTCATCAACGCCCAAAGCATCAGCTAATTCCTTGGGATTTTTTAACCATTCATCCAGCAAGCCTCTGGCTATTTCATCCATCTCCAGGCTTTCATAATCCGGGAGTTCAACACCTTTGAAATGATGAGCAAAAACCTGGTCATACAAATCAAAAAAACGTTCGCTTTTTATCAATATGGAACGGGCCGACGTGTAAAAATCGCCAAGTGTATTGATTAGCCCCAGTTTTAAAGCTCTTTGCAAAGTAAGGAACGAAGTAGGGCTAATTGAAATGCCTACATCTTTCAAAGTGTAAAAAAAGTTTACGAACATAGTTAATCCTTTTAGAAACGTGTTCGCCGTTTGGAGTAATTCGCTGCCCTTGCAAAATCACCGCTCTTTTTAAATAACACTCCTAAAAACGGGACTTCATTTTCAATGGCATCTCCCGATTTGAAGTCGGGATCAGCGTTCAGTGCCCTGATCCAATTAATCAATTCCCTGGTCGCCGGTCTTTTTTCGATTCCATCCAGTTCCCTCAGTTTATAAAACACCGAGATGGCATTTTCAGCCAGTTGGTTGTCAATTTCGGGGAAGTGCACATCAATTATCTTTTTCATCATTTTGGGATCGGGAAAGGCAATATGATGGAAGTTGCATCTTCCTAAAAAGGGATCGGAAAGATCTTTTTTGGCGTTGGATGTGATGATGAATATCGGTCGGTTCTTGGCGGTTACGGTTTTATCAATTTCGATGATATCGAACTGCATTTGATCCAGAACATCGAGCATGTCGTCCTGAAAATCGGTATCGGCCTTGTCAATCTCATCGATCAGCAAGACTACTTTTTCATTGCTGGTAAAGGCCTGACCGATTTTACCCATTTTAATGTAATCTTCTATGCTTGATACGTCACGGTGGGAATCACCAAATCGGCTATCATTCAAACGGGTAAGGGTGTCATATTGGTACAGGGTTTCGATCAGTTTCATGCTTGATTTTACGTTTAATACAATCAATTCCATTCCCAGGCTTTCAGCAATGGCATGAGCCAGCATGGTCTTCCCTGTACCGGGCTCGCCTTTAAGCAACAAGGGCATTTCCAGTGTCATTGAAACATTAACAATCTGTGCTAATTCACTGTCTAAAATATATTTTTTTGCACCGACAAATTGTGTGTCCATTTCCTTGGTCATAGTTCCTCATTTGAAATATCTAAAACTGCTCAACTATCAAAAAATATTGGGTTTACCTGCAGTATTTTATCTTCTTGAGAATCCGGTCATCCTGACAACATTTCGGATTCTTTCCAAACTTAACATACGCCGGTTTTATAAGAGAAGGGGCAAGAACGACAAGATTTTGTGGATTTGTGGAAAACCCTGTTTTTTAGGGCGATTGAGACGCTATATCTGTGGAGCATTTGGCAAATTGATGACAAATTGGGCGCCTGAGGAATAGTTTGTGTTGTATTCAATAGTTCCTTCATGACCTTCGATCAGTTTTTGAACCATAAAAAGTCCTATACCTCGGCCATCGCCATCATCAATTCCTGCGCGATTGTAAAGTTCAAAAATCTGTTCCTGTTTGCCGGAAGCTATACCGGAGCCGTTATCGGATATTGAAAGAACAGTTGAATGATCGTTTTGTGAGACTTCAATAACGATTTTCAATTGGGAGAAATCTACTCCGGAATATTTAACGGAATTGCTTACCAGGTTTTGTATCACGTCATACAGAGCAGCTTTGTCTCCAAAAATTGGTATATCGATTCCCGTGACGTCTACTTCAACCTTGTCGGAGCTTCCCTCTTGTGTAAGGCTTAATAATTCAACTATTTCATTGATATACAGAAAGTCTTTTTCTATTTTATCTTCACTCAGTGTCACTACCAGGTCCATAAACACTTTGCATTTATCTTGAAGAGATGGGATCAGTTGCGACACAACCTCCTGTTCACCCAATTCAAACAGCGAGAGGGTGCTCAAAATAGACGCCATCAGAGATCTCAAATCATGAGCCAGTTTGTCCCTGGTGAATAGCAGGTTTTCATTCTTTTGAGATAACTCGGCATTTTGCTCGTTAAGTCTTTTGATCAGCACAGACCGCTTCTTTCTGCTTTGAACCAGGGTGTCCAGTGTCGCCTTCAATTCATCAATAGTTTTTGAATCCAGTTCATGGATGTCATCCTGCTCTTCAAGGGAACCTATGAGGTGCTCGATTCTTTGTTGTTTGCTTTCGAGCATTCTGTCTTTGATTTTTTGTTCTTCAAGCTGTTCCTGCAAAGCCAGTTTATTTTGTTCTTGTTGGACAGCGTTTTCAGCACCTTTTGATCCATCAAGTGTTTTGCCGCTTTCAAGCTGTTTAATTCGTGCAACCAGTCGCGCATTTTGCTTTTTCAGCTCATCAAACTGCCTGTTTTTCTTCTTTTCCTCTTCAAGCCTGGCGTATAGTTCTTGGGTTTTTGGGTCAAGTTTTAAAGGGGTGCCTTCTTTCTTTGCTTCCATATATGCATTGTTTGTTGATTTACAAGTAGCCTTATCTTCCTCCTACCATCAGATAATTATGTCATTATTCCGGTAATGTAAACAGTAGAGATAGATAAGCTCAAGAAAAACCATTCATTTAATCGGTTTTTTTTATTTTATCAAACTCCGGCATAATATTCTAGTTTTTATCTCTCAGTGGTTTGTCGTTCTATCTTGTTTATAGTGATCCAAATGTTGTATACAACTCACAGCAGTGAGAAATCGCAATGTTAAGTTTTCCTTTGCGAAACAAGAGCTTTCAGGTATAATCAACTACAAAAAAATCTGCACCGATAAGAACTATTATTGTGGTTGAATATTGCAAGTTGAGTTTTAATGCGTCAAAGTATAAGTTACAACAATAAGATAGGTAATTGTATTTTGGAGTATAGGAATGACAGATGATTCAAGTGGTATGCAAGGAGATGCAAAACCTACAGTATTGATCGCTGATGATAACGCTCAAACCAGGGCGTTGTTAAAGCGCTTTTTTGTAAAAGCAAATGAAAGAGGGGATCTGGATTGCCAGGTTATTGAAGCGGCAGATGGTGATGAAGCGATCCAAATGCTGGATATTGCTCAACCTGAATTGATTCTTTGTGATATCGGAATGCCTGTAAAAGACGGATTTGAAGTTCTTCATCATTTTAATGAGTTTTCCAAACGTAATAATCTTTTTTGCTTTTTTGCTTTTTTATCGGCTTCCAGTGAGGAAAAACAGAGGGCTTTTCGTTCCGGTGCAATGGGATTTCTTTCCAAGGATGATATCAATTATTTTATTTTGACCCCACTATTGCGATCCTGGCTACGGCTGGCTTATCTGGAAAGAGAAATTGCCAAGCATGAGGCAGGCGGTTAATTTGAAGCTGTTTGCTTTTTTATTGTTTTATAAAGGGCTGGAGCAGTTAAATCCTTTGCAAAAATCAGTATCTGCTGCCCCATTTTTTTCCGCAGTTGTTCCAGTTTGTTCTTTTTACCTTTCAAAGCAAACAGATACTTTCCGGGTAACTCCTCTTTGAGCATGTCCAACTGCTTGATTTTGGATTCCGTAAGATAATGAATCCATTCCACCATATACAGCTCATTAGTTTGCTTGTCTTTAATGACAATATCGGGAATTAAATATCGATTATTGCTAAGCGCAATAAGATGATTCTCAGCTGACGCCTCCATTTCATCCGAATATTTTTCATTGAAGTGTTGGATCAGACCCAGAGCTCTTTCATGATTCCAAACCCCTTTTGTTTGATAAAAGGTGTTCAAGTCATTTTCATGAGATAACTCCAACTTGAACCGTCTTTTGCGGGATGGCACTTTTAATGTTGTTGTCATGTTCCAGGGAACGGACAGCAAAAGAATTGCCGGGAAAAAATTCGCAATTTCCAGACCATAAGATCGTGCATTTTCGAGAATGGAGCCGGGTCCGTCGATTGTTATTGACAACCAGTGCTTGTCGGCTTCCGTTACCTGAAACATTAATTGAAAAAACTTCAACATTTGCATGATTTGCCTAAATGAGCTGTCTTTCATTGCCCTCAGCCTCAATTCCATCTTCTCTGCGTGCAGCAGCAAACCTTGTATTTGTTCAATATTGAACCTGCTTATCAGGTCTGAATCGTTAATAGGTTGAAATTCCTTTAGAACACGATTGCCGGCAACATCTCCAAACAGCCAGGAATCAGTTTCCTGGTAAGCGGACTGGGCTGAAACACCAGCCGCTTCAAGAATCTGTTGTTTGTGATTTAACAGACCCGATTTCAAAGAAGGACCGGTTGTCCAATAATTGGCGGATGCAGTGAAAACTTCTTGCCTGACAGATTGGGGATCTGACTCACCGTAATCTGAGAATTCACACCGATCAAACAGCAGTTTCGCCATTCCCTGAATGATTTTGGGATTTACTTTTTCCACATAAAGGGCTTTGATTTCTTCGTCCAATTCATATCTTTTTTTTTCTGTTCCCGCTTGGAAAAGCTCAATCAGATTTGAAGCCAATCGCAGATTTTTTGAACTGCCCGCAAGATGGTAGGGAAAGACGATACCATTCTTGTATCTAGCCAGATTATATTGTCCTGTTAACATTGGGTTTTATTAAATCTGATGAGAATTAAATGAGATATGAAAAGAGATGATTGCAAATGCATTTGCCACGTTCACTGAGTTCTTCTTCCCCTGCATGGGAAGATGCACAAATCTATCACAGGCCTGCATTGTGCTTTGTGAGATTCCGTATTCCTCGTTTCCCAAAACGACAATTCCTTTTTCTGGCCATTCAAATTCCAAATGATTTTGGGAATCTTCAACTGTCTCTAAACCAATGACAGTATAACCAGCTTTTTTTTCTTTCATCAAGATATCAGCCAGATGATCTGTGGATTCCTGTGGAATCCATTGGGTACATCCCATGGCAGTTTTAACTACCTGTTGATTTTCATGTCCTGGCGTTGTTCCGCCAACAAGGACTGAATCCCAGCCTGCTGCATCTACGGTTCTGAAAATCGAACCGACATTAAACGCGCTTCTGATATTATCCAGTGCTACCTTGTAAGGAATTGCAGGTTGCCATTCCAAGTTGGAAACATCATCTCCTTGCTGAACCTTGGGCAGCAAATTGTGCTCTGCCAAACCGATGCCGCTTTGCTTTTTATGATAGTGATATTGATTCGCAACGAACTCAATCCATTGTTTGCCGGTATATTCGAATGTCCACTTAAATGTAGACTCTCCCAACCATTGCAACACTCTGTCGTAGTCAGATTTAAACGAATCAAGTTGAGTGGTTGAGGGATCTTGTTCCAGCAAACTTAGATAAATTGACTTGAGCCATTGAGAAACAAGCTTATGCTGTCTGGCTTGTGGTTGTTGTTGTAATTTCTTTTTGGTGAAGGGGAATGTCTCCATGGTTAAACGAAATCGAAAAGCCGATCAAAATCATTCGAGGAAGAATAAGAGTTTAAAACAGATAGAATTTCTCTGAATTCAGTTATATTGGAAGCCTTAAAAATGAATTCAAGGCAGTCGGATTCAAACATGGGATCAGTTGAGATATCCAATTTCTGTGGAATGGTGAATTTTTTAACAGATTGCTGCCATTGTTTCCTGGTTGTTTCCAACACTGGCCACCTGAGCATCGAAAGATAGGTTTTCAGCGTTTTATATTTCAGATGGGTTGGTGTTTCCTCAATGATTTGCCTAATTGCATCTTTTTTAATTAACTCTTGGGGAGGCAATTGATAGCCCTTTGCCAGTTCATCCAATATCTGCAACATGCTTTGCAGTTTATTGCCTTTGAGTCGACATCCACTTAACAGAACACTAAAAGCATTCAGTTCACTGTGATTTCGTCTTGATATGCTGTAAAGCTCTTTGTAAGTTAGGGCAGGCAAATCGCAGAATTGACATTTTTTAATCAAAGTATTCAGAGTCAGTGACAATCGGGATCGATCGAGTCCTTTGGCAGGAAACCCCAGATTTCGCAGCAACGATTGAATATCTTTCGATGGTTCGTTTTTGTCAACGGTTTCGAGCAAAGTGGATAGACTCTGCAGCAATGAGATTGGTGGAAGATTATCTTCGGAAATTCTTTTTTTCACTCTAAACAGCCACAGGGATTCCACGTCTGCGTCCTGCTCAAAAATCCTTGAGGGCACTTGAGTTATTTTTTTTTCTTTGAAAATCACATTGAGTATTAAAAATCCATCGATGATTCTGAAGGAATTGGGCGTCTTTTTTTGAAGCCACACCGGATTGAACAATTCCGGTACTTCAATCGATTCAACTTTTGTGAGGTTTTTGTTTTCGATAAAAAACAGGGAATCTTGTAAGTCGATGTGATCGATACTGATAGTTTGAAAATTCATTGTAAACAACCAACCATGATTGATAAAAAAGCTTTGATTTACGGAGCAACAGGCGGATTAGGTAAAGCGATTGTTAAGGAGTTGCGGAAAAAAAATGTAAATATATTTGTAATTGCCCGTAACAGGAAAAAGTTGGAAGATTTAATTGCAGAATTGCAATTGAATCCCAAGCAGACGTTTTGTTGCAAAACCATCACTTCTCAGTCGGATTTTGACAAGGTCAGAAATTGGCTCAGGCATTTAAACACAAATTTTGATTTCGCAATTCATTCAGCAGGGCAAGGGTTGATGAAACCAGCTGCAAATCTTGACTTAAATGAATGGAATCAGCTTATTGATGCCAATCTTACTTCAGCATTTGCATTTTATAAACTTTTTTACCAATGCCGCGCTACACAAAACTTTGAAATTGTTTATTTCAGTTCGGCTTCACTTAATCGCGACTGGCCGAAAAACAGTCTTTATGCGGCTAGTAAATCCGGACTGGAAGCTTTTGCGGGATCATTGCAGCAAGAAATTAAAAAAGAAGGCGGCAGAGTCTGGTTATACAGAGCCGGGAGTATTAACACCGGTTTTTTTAGCAACGTCAAAAATCATTTACCCGTCGAAAAAATGCTTAAGGCTGAAGATGTTGCAAAATTGGTAGTGCAGAATCTGGAGAATCCTCCCGGGATTTATGCTCCCCTGGTTTCAATTTTGAATGAGTAGATTGAACGGCTATTCTTGACTCGCCGGCAAATGCTCTAGCTTTCGGTTTGCCAGTAATACTTCAATAAATAGTAAAATGTCTTAAAACCTCCGGTCTCGCCTTGAATGTACCCCACCTTGTCGGTCACTCGCAAAAATACTTTTTGAGGTGCAGATTCTTTGAATGTGTAACTAAACCGCAGTTTGTTTTGCCTGCCAACCAGGTTATAGTTGTTGATGACATTGAATTGATGATCATAAAGTCTTAGTTGGGGAGATAAGGTCGTTTTTCCAATGCGTATCCATTCAACAACCAAGGTGGAGCTGTTGACATCTCTTGTTAGCTGAAAAACGTCTTCATCAGCCCTGGATGATATATTACCCAGAATTTGAGTTGAAGGGGGTATGCGATTTAAATGCTGACTGTTATTGTTGGGCTCCTTTTCAACAAATTTTGGAATAAATCTATTCTGAACAGTAGGTTGCAAAATCAAATCGTTGCTGGTCAGGTCATTAGCCATAAATTCCTCTCCCAAAGAATCAGCAATCAGTCCCATAATTCTTTGATTGGGTTCCCAGACATCAACTTCAGGTGCCTGATCTACATATCGATAAAAAGATTCAATTTGTATCGTGTTCGAGTTGACTTGTTCCACGATGAAATAGAAATAAGGATGCTTTTTTTCAAAAATACTTGCCAGTTCCTTTAAACCGACACGGGATTGAATCCTGTATCTGCTTTTGTTAAGCGAAATCTGTGTAAGCGTATAGGATTTGATAGATCGGTTCTTCTTCAACACTTTCTGTTCAAATTCACTTCGATTGAAAGGGTCAATCAAGCCTTCAACCTCCAGTATGACGGTAGCATCCAATCCTTCATTGTATAATCCCATTTCCAGGGAAGATATGGTAAACAACCTGTTCAGTCTTCCCAGTGTGGCAGCATCAATTTGCCCTGCTGCCAGTGGATTAGGAAGATCCAGTTGAAAAGCACTGATGACTGCATAGTCTGCACGCCGAAAAATCTGGGTGCGGATTGCTTTGATAAAACCTGGTTCTTCGGCAGGGATGCTGTCAATCAGGTAAACAACTTTCGATCCACCATTAAGACTGAAAAGCCTTTCGGCGAAATTACCGGTAAATCTCTCCTCAGGTAGGAAATCACTAATATCAACCTTTTTAAAATCTGATATGTTGATATGCAATAATCCCAGCCTTTCTGATAGATCTTGGCGGCCAATTTTTAATCCGGATTCTACCATAACGGTAACCGGGACCATTGGGTCATTTTTCAAAACCAAATTCAGCTTTCGTAGCTCTTCGGCCAGGGTGGAGGTTTGGATAATTCCCTCTAATTTCATTGTAAATTTTTTATCGTTACTAAACTCATCCAGGACTTTGGCTGAAACAAGAAATTTAGAGGGTTTGATCGATTTGCTTCTCAGAATTGAATACCGATATTCGGAAAACAGGTCCTGACCAATTAAATCGGTGATTGCCGCAGTCAGAATCAGTCTTTGGAGGGATTGAAACGCGTTGTTTCTGGCATACACAGTGTCGTTTTCCAGAATTGGGACGGTAATTTCTGCCTTGTATTTTTGAGTTTCCCGGGCACTCAACAGGCTCTGTTGAAGTGTTATCAACAAGCAGAATGAGACGAACAATCTTAGCAATTTCATAGGATGGTTAACTTATTAGGTTGAGAATCGAATTAGATGTGATACTCAGCTTTCATGCTTTGGTAGATTAGGCTCGAAGTTTTTGGGGTAGTATGTTTCCAGCCAGTGTTCAATATCTATATTATCGATTTGGTTTTTAGTCAGGTATTTTCGAGCGTATTTTTTATAAAGCCCTGATTTTAAAAAGATTTTAACAATTTCAGCATCCAGTAAATAGCTTTCCACCATGCGTCCCATGATGTTCATAGCGTTAGAGAGTTTCATCGGGGATTTGTAGGGTCGATCGTGTGCCGTCAGCGCTTCAAAAATATCGGCAACGGCTATAATACGCGATTGAATTGGCAGCTGTTCGGCTTTTAGCTTATTAGGGTAGCCCTCACCGGCAAGAGTTTCATGGTGCGCTCCGGCATAAAGGGGCAGTTTCTTTTTCTTTTTAGGAAAAGGAAGTTTCATCAACCATCTCCAGGAACGGTCCGCATGATCGTTGATAATCTGGCGTTCAGAATCGTTCAAAGTCCCTTTGGATATGGAGAGAAAGTCCTTCTCTTCCTTATTGACCAGGGATTCCTTAATCTTTCTTTTCGCCCGTTCCACACCTATAATTCGGACATCCCCGTTGATTTTTTTGGTTTTGACTCGTATGTGCTGATCCGCAGTGTCTTCGTGTTTTTCAATGATAAGATCACGAATCCTTTTCTCCAGAAACTCCCCACCATTATTGGTCTTGTTAAGTTCTGCCAGGTCTTGGAGTAACTTATTTATTTTATTATCCTTTTCCTCTTTTAGCTTGTCAAAATAAGCCTTTTTCTTTTTTTCTTTAAGACCCTTGGATTCCTTTTTTAAGTACTCAATTTCGATATCTTTAATTTTTGAATTAAATCTTTGAACTATTAACTCAAATCGATCAACCACAGTTTGCAGTTTAATCGGTTTGGAAACTACATGTTCCGGTGAGGTCAATTTACCGATATCGTGCATCCAGCCTGCCAAATGCAGTTCGTCCATCTGGCTTTTGCTGAAGGTGATATAATCGTAAAGCCCCGAGTTGTATTTACTGATGGTGTCGGCTAACAAACAGGATAAATCGGCCACCCGGTTAATATGTCCAAAGGTATATGGTGACTTTTCACCTAGTCCTTCAGCCAGGACTCGAACGAATGCATCAAAGAGATCGATTTGTTCCTTTAACAGCTTTTGAGTGGTTAGCGAAATGGCTGCCTGATATGACATCGCCTGCACGATTGTTTGGTCGTTTTGAGAAAAAGGAATCACTTCTCTGTCTATTGTCTGCCGGTTCAGCAGTTGAAGAACGCCATTAATCTGGTTTTCATGATCTCTCAAAGGCAAAACCAGCATGGATTTGGACCTGTAGTTGGTTTGCTTGTCATAATTTTTCGGACCGCTGAAATCAAACCCTTTCGCGTCATAAACATCAGGAATATTGACGATGTTTCCGGTATTTGCGCAATAAGCCGAAACATGGGAATTGTTGGGCTTCCCATCGATTTCCATGGGCACTGGAGGAATCCCTTCCGGTTTTGTTACAAAAAACTTTTTGGATTCGGTGTGCATGACTTCAAAAACCAATGATTTTGATTTGAGCTCACCAGGATTGAAAGGATTATCGTAGAACTCTTCACGAACGCTATACACAGTTCCGGCATCTGCATTGGTTAAATGGCGTGCCGTGTAGAGAATCAGCTCCAGGGCAGAACTTTGCTCCTGCTCTTTACTCAGTTCTGCTCCGGCAACGGAAAGAATTCTGAGTTGTCTTTCGTGTTCGGCAATATCGTTTCTTAGAGAGGTAAAGAATTTTGAAAGTTTTTTATCCTTGGGAGACAGCGACTCTATGACTGATTGGAGTTTTTCCAGCTTTTCAGGGATGCCCATATGAACAATCCAACGTTGATTAAATGATAAATTTTTATTTTTTCTTTAAGTTTCAATGGTTTATCTGTTTTTAGACTCGCTGTTTTTTGGGTATTTAGGAGTGTTGTGTTTTTTCCATTTGTTCTTCTTTCTCTTTACAATTAAAGCACAAAGTTGTCACAGGTCTAGCATCCAGTCTTTCTTTGCGGATCAGCTCTTCGCATTCTTCACAAACGTTGTATTCTCCATCTTCCAGTCTTTGCAGGGCCTCTTGTATCTTTTTCAGCAGCTTACGTTCCCTATCCCGAATTCGCAGGGTGGTAATTGATTCGCTTTCCAAATGGGCTCGATCGCCAGGATCAGGGAATTCCTTGTTTCTCTTCTTCATTTGCTCAACAGTTTCCCCCGATTCATCATAGATCTGTCGTTGCATCTCTTCGAGCTTGATTTTAAAGTATTCAACTTCTTCAGGTGTCAATTCTTCAGAGCTTGAAAATTTCATGATTTCCTCTTGCATAAAAATTATAACAGCAACCAAAGGAACTACAGAGCAGCTATTTTATTACAATAGTCTCTTTTTGATCATTGCTTAAAGTATATTGAAGAGTGTTTCTGTTAATCCATTTCATTCTAAGCCGCGATCTAAAGTCAGAAACTGTTTCAGGCAAATGAGTCACGGCATCAATACCATCTTTGACAATATGGATTTTAAATGTGTATTGATATCGCTGTCTGCCATCATCTGTCTCAATTGTTTCACCTTTTGTAATATGGAAAAAAGCAGCCTTGTTGACTTTGTTGTATACCAGGCCGTTTGCAGTATTGGACCTGGGGAGAAGATCTTGGATCACATTCTTTGAGGATATCCGGTACAATCGTCGTTTACCTTCTGAAGTCACCAAGGCATAAAATCCACCCTCTAGTTCCGTAAATTCTGTAGTTTCCGACCCGGCATATCCCAAAACCCCTTCATCCAATTCATTTACGCCGTAGTACACATGCCCTTCGGGGGCTTCGACAACATCACGTAGAATTAAATCTTCCCGGGTAACCAGTTTCTTTTTATTTGCATACAAGGTATTTCCCAATTTACCATCCGGGAATACCTGGAAGCCCGGTTTGATTTCTCTAATTCCATTGTTGTTATTTTCGCTCTTTTCAGCGGTTTGCGCAAGTATAGCAAAAGCAAACAATAATGAAATCACCGTCGGAACAATGAATTTAATCCTTTTTAACATGTCGCTGTCCTGAGTAAATTAATCTTTAATATTAACATTGTATCGAATTCTACCTAAATTAAAAAAGCGGAACAACAGCTAATTCTCGAATCCCTGAATCACTTCCATGCTTTCTGTTACTGTAAATTCAAAATCGGATTCTTTCAAATTATGGTCATAAATTAAATCGGTAAGGGTAATTTTTCTGTAATTACGGTTGTGGTCCACCAAAACGAATTGCAAAATCTGATGTTTTTTTTCATCAAAAACAATCTGAAGCTCTGCCAAGGCTTGATTTTTCTTTAGTGGAGACAGATAGATAAACTGACTATCCTTGAAGGTATCCAGAAATGTTTTCTCCGGTGTCATTGGAGTAAAATGATCACTAATTCTTTTATCATCAGATAAAAACCTGAGAGAACGAATTCCTGACACCTCTTCCAATACCTGTATGGTCACATTTTCCAGATCCGGATCATATAACCAGGCTTTTTCCCGGCCAACAATGAACAGCATTTCCTCCGGATCTTCATATTTCCATTTCATCAAGCCAGGTTGCATAAAAGAAAACGCACCGGTCGCTGAGACGGTTCTTTGTTGGAATGCATCATAGTATACCTGGGAAAAGCGGCAAGTAAAGGGGCGAAGATTTTTTATGGTCGATTCAAGCAGTTGTATATCTGCCTGAGCTTCGGTTGTGAAAAGTGAAGTCAGCGATAAACTGATTAAAAAAGTTAGTAGTTTTAGATAGTTGCTCATTTATTGGGTCACAAAAAGTGAAAAGTGCTAAATAAAGCACCTGGAAGTGCTGAGGGAATCATCCGCTTGTTTTAGATGATTGCAACGAGATCTGACGCAAAATGCAAGCATATTTGCCGAACTCGTCAGTTTTTTAAGATTACCCAATATCCCGTTTTGCGCGAAAACACAAATGAAAAACGACCTCGGCTCTGACAACAAGCTTCTCGAACGCAAATCTAATCACAAGATGCTTATTTACACTCAAAACACAAGAGAATTGTGAAAGCTTATATTGACAGGTGACCATGACATACAGAATAATATGAAACCCTGAATACGAGCTTTGCCGAGTCGGTTTTTTTTACCTACAAACGTTTAACGTCAAAAAACTCCTCCGGATCCATTCTATTTACCTTAAACTTATTGTCAGACATGATTAAAGTCATAACTTTCGATTTGTGGGACACCGTATTTATTGATGATTCCGATGAGAAAACCAGACAAGCAAAAGGAATGAACAGCAAGCCGGTCGAACGAAGGCATATCATTCGAAGCTTTCTGGAAAAAACGAAAGCTATTTCACAAGAGTCCGTGAACACGGCATACGATACTGCTGACGCTGCATTCAGGCATGTCTGGTATCAACAGGGGGTGACCTGGACAGTTCGAGAACGATTGGAAATTATTCTTAAAGGACTTCAAAGGAAGGTAACGGAAAACGATTTGAAAGAAATGGTGCGCTTGCATGAAGAGATGGAGCTGGAAATCATGCCGGAATTGGCTCCGGATATCAGACAAGCTATTGCAGAGCTTCACCAATCGTATAAACTGGCAGTTATATCGGATACCATCTTTTCTCCAGGTAGGGTTTTAAAAAAAATACTGGAAAGATACGACTTGCTGAAGTATTTTTCGGCTTTTGCTTTTTCTGATGAGATAGGTTGTGCAAAACCAGATCCCAGGGTGTTTGAAAGTATCGGCAATCAACTGAACCTTCCGACAGAAAGCTTTATCCATATAGGTGACAGAGAAGAGAAAGACGTGGCAGGTCCCCACGCTGTAGGCGCAAAAGCCGTTTTGACCACTGTCGTCAAGGATAGGGGGGGCTCAAATACCAAAGCTGAAGCAATATGCAAGGATTACTCGTATTTGGTAGAATTAATAGACGATATTTCTCGGGGATAACCAATGAACAACAATCAATCGGCTCGCTTTTTAATTATTGACGGTTATTCCAAGCAAAGCAGGGATGACCTGGAAAAGGCAGGAATGGCATTTGCCTGGCAACTTTATGCCAATATGTTGAAGACCTATCTTCCTGATGCAGAATACGATATATTATTGCCGAGCGATGAAGGTGTGTCCATGCCGGACAATTCTCAATTGGAAGTGTATGGCGGTATTATTTGGACAGGGTGCAATCTGTCGGTAAACGATACGGATAATCCCAGCGTCAGCAATCAAATCGAGATGGCAAAACGCATTTACCAAATTGGTACTCCCAGTTGGGGTAGTTGTTGGGGATTGCAAATTGCCGTGGTTGCCGCGGGGGGAAAGGTTGTTGAAAATCCGAAGGGTCGTGAAATGGGATTTGCCAGGAAGATTCAACTGACAGACCAAGGCAAAGATCATCCCATGTATGAAGGCAAGGCGAGTGTATTTGATGCTTATATCAGTCATGATGACATGGTTTCTGAAATTCCCGAAGGCGGGGTTGTCCTTTCAGGAAATGATTTTACGGCGGTTCAATCCATGGAAGTGCGGCACCAAAATGGCGTGTTTTGGGCAACACAATATCACCCTGAGTACGATTTGCATGAAATGGCCAGCCTGATGATTGCAAGAGAAGAAAAACTGACAAATATAGGCTATTTTTCCGGGCACGAGGATTTTATCACTTACGTTAATTTGCTGAAGGATTTGTTTGCACAACCGAACAGGAAGGATCTTCGCTGGCAACTGGCTGTGGATGATGATGTCCTGGACCAAGATGTCAAACGTTGCGAGTTTAGGAATTGGATAAACAAGCAGGTTGTGCCTTATCTCAAGCGATAAAAACGAATAACGCTTCAAAGAATTACATTTTTACATCAATCAATTGGGTTATAATGTTAAAATGGGACGGACATACCCATTCCGAGTTTTGTCGGCATGGCAGTGGCGAAAAAACCAACGTCATGGTTGAAAGAGCTATTGAGCTGGGATTTGAAGTATACTCAATAACAGAACATGCACCATTACCTCCCGGTATCATGGATGATCCGGAACTGGCAGCAGAATTTACCCTGCTATCGCACGAATTGGACGACTACTTCTCCCATTTGTCGGATATTAAGAAGTTTTACAGTAATAAGATTAAAGTATTGGCCGGATTAGAAGTTGACTTTATAGACGGTTTTCAAGATCATTTTGACCAGTTTACCGAGCGGTATCTTTCATATCTCGATGATCTTCTTGTTTCTATTCATATGATTAAGGGAAAAAACGGTATTGCTCCAATTGACTATTCCCCCGAAACTTTTGAATCTGAACTGATTTCTTATTATGGATCAACTGAAGAAGTGCATCGGGCATACTGGCAGTGTATGGAATCGCTGGTAAATCATCCCATCCATCCTTCGTTAAACAAAAGGCTCGGTCATTTGGGATTGATTAGCAAATTTATAAAACGCTATCCCATCGAATACAATGACACCGGGTACAATCCAGATTTTGCTCGATTATTTGGGGCAATTAAATCCCAAGGGTGGGATTTGGATTATAACGTTGCAGGGCTAAAAAAAGACCTCTGCCACGATGTGTACATTACTGACGCGATGATGGAAAATTGCCGGCAATATCAAATAAGACTAATCTACGGTTCAGACGCCCATGATGTTGAATCCGTTGGGCAATTCTACGACGTTTATCTTGAAAGAGCTGGCGACGCCGTGCCGACAACATAGCTAACCATGATCATTCCTTTCAAAAATCAGCCCATCAAAAGCCTTTTTGCGGACCGACCTGTTTCCAGGTCTGTTGTTTTAAAGCTTCTATTGGGGCTACTGATTCTGGTTTCATTGTTAAGCTACAGCGCATTGGATCCCAATCCGTTTAATCTTTTCCAACCCGCAAATGAAATCTCAAATTGGCTTGGTTTACCGGGAGCCTTATTTGCGGGTTTTTTGCTTGATTTCTTTGGCATGATGTCATACATCATCCCGGTTCAATTAATCCTGCTGGCTCGTAAACACTCCATACTTCAGCCAAAACATTTTGTACCGGATCTGTTGGAAATCCTTGTACTGGTTTCATTGATTTCATTGGTTGCAGTTAGCCTGGAAATCCCAACGGGGATAAAAGAAACAGGGATATGGGGAGCCGTTTCAGTAGAAGCACTATCCAAGTTCCCCGGGGTTTTATACGCTCTGGTGATTCTTTTCGTTTACCAAATGGTTCACTTCAGCGGTATTCGCTTAGACCCAAGCCTGTTTATCTTAACCTGGGTCGGCTTACTTTTAATGGCAGGATTGCTATCCCGTTTGGTCATGAGATTAACCGGACTGGTACGAAAATCTGCCAAATACGGTGCGATTAACTGGTGGTCTCCCCTGACCATGCTTATTGTCCGTTCGTCGGAAAAAACCAGGAACAAGCTTATAAATAAATACCAGCGAACAAGACAAAAACTTGGTGATGCCAGACTGGTTGAAAAGGTTAGCTCCCCTGTGGATGCGGTTTTGGGTAAAAATGGTCATAGTGACCGTATCTTTGCAGCGTATTCATCCGGTCGGATGGAACATGAAGAAAGAATGTTAAGCCAAGTTATTAAAAAGTACCGGGAAACGTGTTATGATTCAGATAGCAAAGCTTTTTTAAAACTAGAAGAAGAGATATAATCAGGCTGGACTCCCTTCACGTCTGAAGCAGCCGAAAAATAAAGGTTGACTTTTGATTTTGGATAGATATACCTTAAATAAGATGACAAACAAAGCAACACGCCTCAGATTGCTACATTAACGGTAATTCTTCCAAAATAATCAACGACAAACTATCCGCTGCTCGCCTTTCAAGAGTATATCATTGAATCAGGTTGATCTCGTTAATCACTTCTCTGTCCAATATTCGATAACCTTATAAACATAAATTACTGTGCAACGTACAAAATCAGATAATTCTTCACCTCGGCATAATGTGAAAAGAGACTCTCAAACAATCCGAAAAAAATCTTCAAATTCCTCCCAAGTATCGGTAAACAGCAACGTTAAATCCCTCATTCTCTCTGAAATTAAAGGAATGAATATTAAGGAACTGGAAGACATGGCCAGGTCCTTTAATATTGAGAACGCAAACAACATGCTGCGGCAGGAATTGATTTTTGCCTTGCTTAATGCCCAAACGGCAAGAGGTGGTGCCATATACAGCCAGGGCGTCCTGGAAACTCTTCCTGATGGTTTTGGTTTTCTCAGATCACATGACTTCAGCTACATTCCCGGACCGGACGATATTTATGTATCTCCGTCGCAAATCCGACGGTTCAACCTGAGAACCGGTGACACAATTGAAGGTCAGGTTAGGCCACCAAAGGAAAGCGAGAGGTACTATGCACTTTTAAAGGTTGAAAAACTTAATTTTGAAGATCCGGAGAAAGCAAAGGACAAAACTCTGTTTGAGAATTTAACTCCGTTACATCCCGACCAGATGATGGATCTGGAGAGAAAGGATGGCGATAAAACCACTCGAATCATTGATCTGTTCTGCCCTATTGGAAAAGGACAAAGAGGTTTGATTGTGGCTCCGCCTTTCACCGGCAAAACCATGATTCTGCAAACCATTGCCAACAGCATAACCACAAATCACCCAGATGTGATGCTGATTGTCCTGCTGATTGATGAACGACCTGAGGAAGTTACTGATATGAAACGGTCGGTGCGTGGTGAAGTGGTCAGCTCTACATTTGACGAGCCGGCATCAAGACACGTACAGGTTGCGGAAATGGTTATCGAAAAAGCCAAACGCCTGGTTGAACATAACCATGATGTTGTGATCCTGCTGGATTCCATTACCCGGTTAGCAAGAGCATACAACACGGTTATTCCGGCCAGCGGTAAAATCCTGTCTGGTGGCGTGGATGCCAATGCCCTTCATAAACCAAAACGATTCTTTGGTGCAGCCAGAAATATTGAAGATGGAGGTTCTCTCACTATTTTGGCAACAGCGTTGATTGAAACCGGAAGTCGCATGGATGAAGTGATCTTCGAAGAATTCAAGGGAACAGGTAATATGGAACTGACTCTTGATCGAAAACTTTCTGAAAAGCGTATTTTTCCTGCGATGGATATCGATCGATCCTCAACCAGGAAAGAAGAACTATTGCTCGAAAATACCCAGGATATCTGGAAACTACGTCGGATACTCTCTGCATCCAATTCTCAGGATGCCATGGACTTCCTGCTTGATAAACTTGAGAAGTTTCCAAAGAATTCAGAGCTACTGAGCATGGTAAACAACTAATATAAAAGGATAATAATTAGTTGTTGTCATAGTTGTTTTTTCATTCGATAATATCAGTTTATCAAAAGAATATGACGGTCCACCGCGAGGTGAGTCGAAAGCTAATTGGCGGATTGAGCCAATAATACTGTTAATCAATAACCATAAAGAAAAATGAAAGAAGGCATTCATCCGAAGTACGACCAGACGACATACAAATGTGCTTGTGGCGCTTCTTTTGAGATCGGTTCCACTCTTGGCGGTGAAGTAAAACTTGAGATCTGTTCACAGTGTCATCCGCTCTATACAGGAAAAGAAAAACTGGTGGATACCGAAGGTCGTATCGAAAGATTCAAAAAGAAATATCAAAACGTTGGCAAGTAGATCCTTCGTTTTCGCAATACGCGTAGCAGAGTCAGGAGCAATATCATTTTGCTGCGCTCTGCTTTTTTCGTTTTAGCTCCCTGCTTTTTTTACTCAAAACATCCCTTTGGAAAGAATTCCTTCCCTGAAGTGCTATGCTTGATAAACTTGCTAAAATATCAGATAGGTACGAAGAGATAACTGCGCTATTGAATCAGCCTGAGAATATCAGTGATTCCAAAAAGTTTCAGGAACTCTCTAAAGAACAGGCAAAGATGCTTCCAATTGTTGAAGCATTTCAAACGTTGAGTCAAAAGCAGAAAGAGCTTGAGGATAGTGAAGCAATCCTGGCGGACGCTTCTGAAGATCAGGAATTAAAAGACTTGGCCAAGGAAGAACTGGCAGGTCTTAAATCTGAAATAGAGGAATTGACCCAAAACGCAAAAATTCTTCTGCTTCCGAAAGATCCTGATGATGAAAAGAACGCTATCCTGGAAATCCGTGCTGGAACAGGTGGCGAGGAGGCAGCCTTGTTTGTTGCTGATTTGTATCGTATGTATTCCAGGTTTGCGGAGGCAAACCGTTGGAAAGTTGAGGTGATGAGCAGCAATCCCACTGGGATTGGGGGATTTAAAGAAATTGTAGCCTCTGTTGAAGGCAAGAACGTTTTCAGCCGTATGAAATTTGAAGCAGGTACTCACAGGGTACAACGCGTACCGGCTACAGAAACCCAGGGAAGAGTGCATACTTCCGCCGTAACGGTTGCAATTCTCCCTGAAGCTGAAGACATCGATATCGAAGTAAAAAGTACCGATTTAAAAATAGATACCTATCGGTCTCAAGGGGCTGGGGGTCAGCACGTCAATACGACTGACTCTGCAATCAGAATTACCCATCTCCCATCCGGAATCGTGGTCACCTGCCAGGAAGAGCGATCACAGATTAAGAACCGTGCAAAAGCCATGAAGCATTTAAAAGCCAAGCTTTATGAAGCGGAACTTGAGGCTGCGACTACGGAAGAAGCTCAACTGCGCAAAAGCATGGTAGGTAGTGGCGATAGAAGTGAGCGTATCAGAACCTATAATTTCCCCCAGGGCAGAATTACAGACCACAGGATCAACTTGTCCCTTTATAAACTCGATGAGATTTTAAACAGTGGGGATATTAATGAGATTGTGGATTCTTTAGCTGCCAACCAGCAGGCGGATCTTCTCAAACAGAATGGTTAATTTATTGAAGACATCGTTCTGATCAGCTTTCAAGATAGGACTTCATGTAAGACCGGAGCATGGCAATAGCTTTGGTTCTCATCTGTGACACTCTCGATTCAGAGACATCCATTACAGCGCCAATCTCTTTCAAATTTAAATCTTCCACATAGTAAAGAGAAAGTACCAGTTTTTCCTTTTCCGGCAGTTTTTCCAAAGCCATAATTACCAATTCTTTGGCTTCACTACCCAGGATAGTTTCAACCGGACTTTCCTGTTCAGGGTCGGACAAGGTTTCCAGGACATCCATGTTGGAATCCGGACTACTCAGCTTTCCTAAACTATCCAGTGACAAAAGTGGAATCGGTTTGGCCTTGTCCAAAAACGCTGGAAATTCCTTTGGTTTAATATCCAATTGCTTGGCCAGTTGTTTATCGGTAGGATGATCGATATTTTTTGCCCTCAGTTCACTATAGGCGTCTTCCAATTTACTGCTGTTGTCTCTCACCGATCTTGGAATCCAGTCCCTGGCTCTCAATTCATCAAGCATGGCACCACGAACCCGAAATTCAGCGAATGTTTTGAATTTCACTCCTCTTTTGGGGTCAAACCGTTCGATGGCTTCCAAAAGCCCAATCATGCCGGCCTGGATCAAGTCATCCAATTCAAATCCGGAGGGCAGCCTTGCAGACAGCTTGAGGGCGATATGCTTGACGACGGGAGCATATTCGATCGCAATCCGTTCGTTTTTATTTTGAGTTTGCTGAATATATGGGTTTTGCATGAATACTTTTATGAATCATTCAGAAACATTTCCAACCAGCCAAAGGCTCTATTGGGCGATCAGTCTACCTGACAATCCATGCAAAGCAATTCGTATGCCTATCTGAAACCTGACCTGTATTATCCGGACAACAGTTTATTTATTGTTTCGTTTCCAGCTTCCAAGTCGTTTCCAGAATGTTTCCTTGTCTTCATCTTCTATCGATTGCCCGGGGTTTAGCTCAATTTGTCGGGCGAGATTAGCGAAAGCTTTTGTGGTGGGTGAGTTGGGACTCAGCAAAGAAAGCGGAGTTTGCTGACGAACAGCGCGGACGAAGTTTAAATCACGGGGTATAAATCCAATTAGTTCCAAATTCACTGTTAGAAATTTGTTTAGAACCTTAACCAGCCGCATGTAAACGCTTTTCGCTTCCTGTAGGGAGCTTTCATTGACTATCAGATTGAAATTGCTCACCTGGTATTTGGACGACATGATTTTCATTAAAGCATATGCATCAGTAATTGAAGTCGGCTCTGTATTGGTAACAACGCACACTTCATCGACAGCTGCATTAAAGCGAAGTACATTTGATGATATGCCGGCTCCGGTATCAATCAAGATATAATCATAGCGGGTTTTCAGGCTGCTTAATTCCGTCAGCATCGACATCTGCTGTTCCGCAGACAAGGATTGCATTTCGCTAATTCCTGAAGAAGCGGGAAGGATATGGATACCAAGCGGTCCTTCAATAATAATGTCGTTAATATTTTTAGTACCGGCCAGAACATCTTCGATGGTGTATTCAGGTGCAAGGTTGAGCATGATATCGATGTTGGCCAGACCTAAATCGGCATCGATAAGGAAGACCTTTTTCCCCATTTTGGCCAGGTGAATAGCCAGATTGACCACGATGTTGGTTTTGCCAACACCCCCCTTACCGCTTGAAATACTTAAGGAACGAACCATTTTCTGTTCAATGGGGCTTTCATCCTGAATGGCATTTGAAAACTTTTTTCTGAGAGTCGAAGCTTGATCGTTCATCACATTGAAAATTGGTAACCCTACGTTGCTAGCTGATAGTGAAGGGGCGTCGGGATTTTTCAATCCGGCTTGGTTGATTTCGGGTACAGTTTAACCTTCCAAATTGGAAATATTAAGCAATAGGTCGATCAACCTTTCCCTGGTGGCTGTTTCGATATCATCTGGTACGTTCTGCCCCGTTGTTAGAAAAGTCATCGGGAGTTTAAAACGAATGGAATGATTAAATATCGAGCCGTAATTGGTCGATTCGTCCAGTTTGGTAAAAACAACACCATCCAGGCGCACGGTACTGAATCGTTTTGTTATTTCGCTGAGATCACTGTCTTTGGTTGTCGAGCTAAGAACCAAGAGGTTTCGAAAGGAAGGAAACTCTTTCAAAATATCCCGCAGCTCAGACATTTGAACTTCATCTCTTTGAGAACGACCGGCTGTATCTATTAATACAAGATCTTTTGAACGAAATTCGCGAATGGCGTTTTTCATTTGTTTGGCGTCATTTACGACACGAACAGGAAGTTTGATTATTCTTGCATATTCCTGTAACTGCTGAACGGCTGCTATTCTGAATGTATCCAGGGTGATCAATCCGATCTTTTTCTTAGGATGCGCGATTTTTTCGGTTCCGGCAATCTTGGCCAAGGTCGTGGTTTTTCCGACTCCTGTCGGTCCAAGGAAAGTAACAATCTGAGGTTCTTTATCTTTTTTCTTTTCCGTAAGATTGCCATCGATTTTCAATACCTGCATGAACATTCTTGCCACATAAATTTTGACGTAGGAGAAGTTATCGATTTCTTTTTTAGGGATTTTTTTATGAACTTCTTCAATCAGTCGACGGGCAAATCTGTCTTCAACGCCGTTAAAACAAAGCTGTTGGAACAACGCTATTAAGTTGTCATGCATATCCCCGGAGCGAAGCTCGCTGGATTGAGTAACCAGGGATTTAACGATGTTTTTCAATTCGGAAAGTTCATATCGGAGATGAGAGATGGTGGCATCATCATTAACCTGACGACGATATCCTTTTCTCATGTCTTGAACAAGTTCTTTCAGTTCTCCAATATCTTCCTGCAAATCATTAAACTGGATGCTATTGTCACCACCATTCAGTTTTCGTGGTTCTTTGGGAGCATTAAATGCAATTTCGTTTTCGTAGTCAGAGCCGCCATTGGTCTGCCGGTTTAGCAAGCCGTTATAATTCTTGACTTCCGCAGTTTTCGGAGTTTCGTCGCGTGCTGCGGTCACTTCCAATATTTGCTTGCCAAACATACCAAAGGCACCACTGCCTTTTCGCACCTTTCTGGTGGAAATGATAATGGCCCTTGGTCCCAAATCCTCTTTAATCTGCTTGATCGCTTCCTGCATGTTGGAAGCTGTATATTTTTTTACCTGCATGTTACCGATATTTCTATGGATATTGAGCAAATTGCATTTATTCGTTCCAGCAGGAAAGGAAAAATCGTGCCATCATTGGCTGTTGATAGTTTGTATCAATGCAAAACAGGAAGGATTTGCATGTACTACATTGAAATTATGATGTTATTTTAAAACCAAGGTGTATGATTTTTGACTCAATCCATTAGGAATTACTTGTCTGACGATGCCGGCACCTTTTACGGTTACATCTAAATCCGCCCGATCTGCAAGGTCAAGCGCTTCACGCATTGTCAGACCCTTTAAGGCCAGAGAAATATCGTTAATCGATTCTAAGGAACTCTCTTTCGATGCTGCAGATTGAAAAAGACGATTTTTCATATTTTGAGCACCGTGTTTGCCGGGAGTGGGAATTTTGGTTTCAGGATAGAATCGTTGGGCATGTAAAGCAATTTTCTTAAAGATTGGGGCAGCCCCTTTTGAGCCCAGGTATTCTTTTTGAGGTTCGTCGATAATAACCAAGATAGTGAGTTCAGGTCGCCCAGATGGAAAAAATCCAATAAATGAAGAGATGTGATTTGTCCTGGAGTATTCACGCTTTCGAATATCAAATTTGCGAGTCGTGCCGGTTTTTCCGGCAACGGTAAGTCCCTCAATACTGGCCAGATACCCGGTTCCTCCTGGTTGTGTAACACTTTCCATAAAAGTCCTCATAATATCGGCTGTTTCCGGTTTGAGGATTCTTTTGGCTTCACTTTTTTTCAAGTGAATTTTTGTTCCGTCCTCCTTATGTGCCGCTTTGATGATACTTGGCTTTACCAGTATTCCTCCTGTTGCAATAGAATTGATTGCCGTGATCACCTGAATGGGTGTGGCTGAGATGGTATGCCCGAAAGACATTGTAGCCACGTCGGTGTCAGACCAATTCTGATAATTATGAACCTTACCTTTAACATTACTTGCTCCTGGAAGTTCTATACCAGTCTCACTGCCGAATCCAAATTCACGGATCGATTTATAAAAAACCGGCTTGGGGATTCGCTGACCAATTTTTGCCACACAGATATTGGAAGATTTCTGAATAATTTTTTCCAGGGGCAACCAGCCATATTTGGATACGTCATGTATGACTCTGTCCTGGATCTGGTACTCACCTTGCTGGCAATCGAAAATGCTGCCTTTTTTAACGATTCCATGATCCAGTGCCGTTGATACGGTTATGATTTTAAAAGTAGAGCCCGGTTCATAAGTCGCATTGACTGCCCTGTTAAAGTATCTGGAAACATGATAGCGATCAAAATTATTCGGATCATAATCCGGATAGCTGGCCATGCTTAAAATAGCACCGGAATTAGAATCCATGATTATGGCAATAGCATTTTGGGCTTCCGTTGCCCAAACAGCTTTTTTTAGTTCCTTTTCGGTGTAAAATTGAATTTTTGAATGAATGGTGAGATGCAAGGAACCACCGGAAAGAGGTTTAAGTTGTGAGTCACTGCTAAAATAATCCCACGTTTTTGCAGTGTTGGTTCTGCCCATTAAATGGGAATTAAACTTATTCTCGATTCCTTCCAACCCCTTTGAATCAACTCCTGAAAATCCCAATACATGGGCGGCATGCTTGCCCATTGGATAATAGCGTTGGTACTCCCTGATAAAGTGGATGCCGGGAAGTCCCATGCGCTGAATAGTTTCACTGACTTGAGGCTTGGTGTTTCGTTTTAACCAGGTGAAAGAGATGTTTGAGTTCAGCTTTTTTTCCAGTTGGGATTTGGGAATATTAAGTGGTTCAGCCAACAATGAAGCTGCTGACGCCGCGTTTTCTATCTCTTGTGGAATGGCAAATATCGATTGCAAAGGAAGCGATACTGCCAGAATATTACCGCCGGCATCATAAATAGGACCTCGTCTCAGTTTAATTGCAACCGATTTGTCATGCTGTTTGTTTGCAATTTTAGTATAACGGTCGTTATCGACTATCTGCAGTTGAACTGCCCTGATGATAACCACTACAATAATCAAAATAAAAACAATACGTATCCAGACCAGTCTTTGCTGGAAATTTTTTGAAACGAGTCTTTGAGTTAACGGGATCAAAATTCGCCTTTTGATATTTTTCTTATTCTTCGTTCGATTTTGCCTGAAGCTGCGAGCGGTTTAGTTTGATGATTTGAACTTGCCTGGGGACCTGCAAGCCAAGTTCATCTCGTGCTCTTTTTTCAATTTTGTCGTGCTGAGTTAAAAATCGCTCTTCCAGTTTCAAGGGTAAAATTGATAGTTGAATTTTCTCTTTTTCCTTTAATAAAGACTGAACCTGCTTTTCAAGTTTTATGTAGCTGATACGCTGTTGAACAAAAAAAAGAGCTACACCAATCATCATTATCCAGGTGAGAGCGAACTTTAAAGAGGACCGTTTGGCAATAACAGTCTTTTTCCTAACCAGGCTTTTGGAACTTCTTTTCGCATATCTGGGAAAGTCTTTCATAATTTTTCAATAATTCTCAATTTGGCACTTCTAGATCGGATATTGCTTTCCATTTCTTTTTTTGTAGCCGTCACTGGTTTTTTAGTAACCGGCTTGACCAAGGGTTTTAGATGACACGTGCAGATGGGAAACTCTTTAGGACAGGTGCAAGGATTTTCCCATTTTTTAAATGTTTGCTTCACGGGCCTGTCTTCCAAAGAATGAAAAGAAATAACGGCTAATCTGCCACCACTGTTTAGCAGGTCCAGAGCATTTGCCAACAAGCAATTCAACTCGTCTAACTCCTTGTTTACTTGAATCCTGATGGCTTGAAAAGTCTTTGTCGCAGCGTGGATATTACCAAATTGAAATTTCATGGGAATCGATTTAATCACACATTCTGTCAAATCCAAGGTGGTCCTAAATGGATTGTCTTTCCTTTGAGCGACAATATTTTTAGCAATTCGAGAGGCAAAACGTTCTTCTCCATAGTTACGAATGAGGTCTGTTAATTCTTTTTCAGAATAATTGTTCACGACATCAGCGGCAGTTTCCTGGTCTTCCGGATTCATTCTCATATCCAGGGGACCGTTCTGTCTCAAAGAAAATCCCCGATTCTGTTGGTCTATTTGATGAGAGGAGACTCCAAGATCAGCTAGAATAAAATCAGCTTGAATTCCTTCTGCGATGAACTGGGATATTACTTTAGACATGGCCCCATACCGTGTTTCAAAACGGTCCGAGTGCGACTTTAGTCGTTCTGATGCAGCATTTAGTGCATTTGGATCTCGATCGACCCCATACAAATAGGTTTGATGATACTTGTTTAGTATAGCCTCAGAATGACCGCCTCCACCCAAGGTTAAGTCGATAAAAACGTCTGGAGCTGCCGGCAAATAGGAGAGAATCTCGTTCAGTAAAACCGAGGTGTGTTCAAAGCTCACGTTATCTTAAAAAGGGCGGTAATTTATTTTCTGTTGAACCGAACGTTAATCGCTGTCGGCGTTTTGATTTAATGATAAAATACTTAAAAAAAAGATGTAATGGAAGTTGTTTTTAGTGAGCATGACAATTGGTTTTTTTCTGATTTTATTGTAAATTCACCAGGATGGTGTCACTGGTTTTGATGAATTTCGATAAAACCATAGGGAATACGAAACAATAGTAAGAAAACACGGGAAGGAATCAAAGAGGAACATCCTTAATGAGGATTGTGTTGCAACGGGTTGGAGAAGCATCCGTAGATATTGATGGTAGGCGTGTCGGACAAATCAAAAAAGGCTATGTGCTGCTTGTCGGCTTTGAACAGGGTGATCACAGTGGATTTCTAGCTCCCATGATTGATAAGCTGCTTAAAATAAAACTCTTCAGCGACGATTCGGGAAGATTCGCGTATTCCTTGCCTGAAGTAAACGGGGCAGTGCTCG
>JAKSDL010000569.1 GCA_022360105.1 Pseudomonadota bacterium | reverse complement strand
TGTATCTTTGATGGCCCTTTCCAGGGATACGGTATTTATAACTCAAAAAGATCTTTTGGATGGCATTCAGCGCGAGCTAACCAAACACGGGCGTACACCTTAGAAAATCAAACAGAATAACATTAAGGTTTGGAATGGGTAAATCAATTGAAAAAAGTAAAGAGAAGTCTAGCCCGGTAGTATCCCCTGCCAGGCAAACCCGGCAACCCGTTGGATTGTATTCCCGATACATACAAATGAAAGAGGACAAGATCCCTCTAATCCAACGCCGTGGTGCTTCGGACCATGACATGTACGTCAATCCCAAAATGGACGTGGTCGATTCCGAGGATGCATCAGAAAAAGAAGCGGATGCCACTGCTGATCAAGTGATGTCTGCTTCCGAATCGGATATGGACGAAAAAAAGGTTCAAGCCAAGCCACTAGCCGGTTCCATCAGTAGAAAAGGTCGATCCGGAGGATCGGGAGTTTCCGTTTCCGGAAATACCGCATCTTATGTGGATGGATTAAGCGGAGGCCAGCCATTAAGCCGTCAGGAAAAAAGCTTCCACGAACCCCGCTTTGGAGCAGATTTCAGCAATGTTAGAGTACACAACGATTCCAAAGCCCACGAAGCAGCCCAATCCATCAATGCCAAAGCATTTACCAGCGGTAACAATATTGTCTTCGGCAAAGGCCAATACTCTCCCGATAGTTCAAGTGGAAAACACCTCATGGCTCATGAGCTGACGCATACAGTTCAGCAAAACGTGGGGAGTAAAATTCAGAGGCAGGCAAATACGCAAAGCAGCAGCTCTTCTCCTTCATACATTGGCAACCTGACACTATACGGAAGTGGATTGGTTTCCAAGCATGTAGAAAGTATTGATGTTCTCTATAACTATTTTTTAGGGCGTGGGGGGATGACCACTACCAGTGAGGTCGATGAACATCTCTCTTTATGGTATTTCCCTGTAATAGAGAATGTTAACTGTATTGGATATGGTATCGTTGAAGAAGATCAAGAACCTACATTCAGCAAGAAGGCATTTATATTAAACGCCACCAGGCATCAGTGGGAGACAATCAAAAATTTTAGCCATCATCCAGTAATTTATGATTTACTTATATATCCATTTATACAGGCTGCAGTAGGACAATTCAGTTACTCCGGAGGAACAGTTCCTGCGCAACCCCTGGATCAGGCGATAGTAAAACCTTTTGCAGATGCATTTTTCGGAATCGATTATAGCTATTTCGATATGCAGAACTATCGTCAGGTTAGTGTTGATTCCAGTCCTATGGATTTACCAGAGCAACATGCGTTCGATGACTATAAAGGGAATGCCGTTTCAGAGTTCATTTCAATGTATATCCCTCAAATGATGGGCTCTGAAGAATACCTTACCGATGAGATTACAGAACTTACCAAAGACATGAAGGGGGGCATTTTCGGTGATGACAGCGTTGCCAATGATGGGAAAGATGCCATCAGGGCTATGTTCCATAGCGCATACATCACTGCTTCAAAGAAAATTATTGAATCCTCATTTATAGATGATGCGGATCCTTTTAGTTCACATTCTGATTTAGCCACTGAAATCAGAAAAGCAGGTCAAATTATGAGAGGTGTAAGCGAAGGGTATAATGAGAGAATTGCAGAGGCTAAAAAGGGAGTGGAAACTGTTGCAGGATTAGTTTGGAACTTGATTCCTATTAGCAGCGTAACAACGAGGCTGCCGGCAGGCGCTCTTATAGGTGAATTGGTAGGCCAGGCGAAAGTTCCTATAATTAATGCTATCAGTACCAGTTTTACCAAGCGATTGAAGGACAATGATCGGCTCAACAATTCCAGAGGAGAAATCATGAATGAATTTCGCAATGAGTTGGTTGCGCAGTATGAAAACGAATACGGTGGCCAGACTTCGGGGCAAATTACAATTACGGCTGAGCATTCAAGAAGACTGGAAAATGCCATAGGTTGGCTTGAGGATGAGTTTCGATAAAAATGTTTAAGTTTTTCTGCAAAGGTTTGAGATAAATGGGAATTGCCAAAAGGCCGTTAATACTTGTTGGACTTATTGCCATTGTGGTTCTGGCTTTGGTGATAGCTGCAATGGATATACTTCATGCATTTTCAAGCAAGTTGGATGTAATAGTTCCTATAAATGGAGAAGATAGGGAACTTCTAGTAAAGATCTATAGACCGGTGCCAACGTTTAATAAATCGTTGATTTCAGCTACAGATTTAAGTGATGGTTCCACGGCATGGTTCAGGTTCAGCGATCCGTTTGTAAATACAGTTGACTTTTTGACCAGTAAAAACGGTGTCTACTATTTTTATATAAAGAAAAATAATAGAATCTATTCTTTGTCGGCTATATCTCTCAAAACTGGCAAAACTAAGTGGAATTACGATTTTGATGTTTCTTTTATTCCAAGCTTAAAAAAGAAGATGTTTATCAGTGAAGATTCAATCATTTGTTATATTGATGATGATACTTCAAATAAACGAATTCTGAATCTAATTGCAATCGATGCAAATAGTGGAAAAAATCAGTGGCAGCTTAGATTAGATAAAATCGCACATTATACAGGCTCTTATTCTGAAGTTATGAATAAGAATCTTTTAATGATCAAACATCACAGTGCTTTTACTAAGGTAGATTTAAATTCCGGAAGCATAATCGAATTTGAAGATACGGTGAAAAAAAAGCTCAGACACGGCGTTTTTTTAGGCCAATGGAATTCGCAAACACTATTTCTGGATCAGAGTACATTCGGGTTGTATGCTTTCAATATGATCACAGATGATTTTGTACCTCTAAAAATCCACAAAAAGCCTGTAATCCTGATTGATGAGTCTCATTATCGTTCAATAAGTGTGGATATAATGGGATTATACCAGGATACAATGGTGATTGCATATTCTGACCAATCAAAAAAGGAATACATCATTCGATCGGTGCCACTTACCAGTGAATACAATGGTTTTAAATTGCGATTGCAAGCCAATACAAAAGTTGCTTATTCAAAATCAATTTTATTTCAGATAGATAAAAACCACACTCCATATTGGTATTTGAAAACACGATACTTGCCGCTTCTACTTGATAAAAAAGAGCCAAACAAGAAGCTTAGGCAATATACGTTTGCTGTGTTGGATTTACAGGAAGGCAAAATCGTAAGAGAGAGTCAATCAATTATAAACCATGGTGCTGTAAATTATGACGTTTTTCAATTCAAAGGGAATTATATATTTGATGTTTCTGTTGATTTTCCTAACAAAAGTGAAACGGGCTATTACTCTTTTATTTTTGATGGGGTAGAAGGCAAAATAAAAAAAATGTTCAAAACAAAGCATCAGTATTTTGAGCCTCAACACCATTATATGCAAACGAACAATAAGCATCTATTTGGATTCAGCAATAGTCGGAGTGACCAGGAACCACTAATTTGGGCAACGGATTTGGTCGGGTACCAAAACAGGTTCACAAACATAGGATTTGGGGCATTCGAAAATCAGAATCTGGAATTGGATCAATTGATGGGCAATTTGCTTTAACTTTGCGCTCTAAGTCGATCAGTCACTGGTATGAAGGAAACTGTATGAAAAAGCTTCTAACCTTACTTATAATCATGGGATTGCTCTATTTGAACATAGAAGTGATCTATAGGGCGCTGATGGGTGACCTGGTGGGAGAGATCCGAGAGATCAAGTATGCTTCCATGGCCGGTTGGACCTCCTTGTGGATGTTTTTTATCGGTGGGACTTTGGGGGTGGCGCTGGGTTTGATAAATGAAGTCGGTCTTTTTAAAAAGAATGCCAATGTATTTTTTCAGTCGTTAATTGGAACAGCCATGGTTCTGTTCCTGGAGTATATGGCGGGTGTGGTCTTAAATAAGTGGCTGAATTTATCGCTTTGGGATTATTCTGACTTGCCTATGAACATTGATGGACAGATTTCTTTGTTATTCGCTGTTTATTGGTTTTTTCTCTGCCCCCTGGTATTC
>JAKSDL010000835.1 GCA_022360105.1 Pseudomonadota bacterium | reverse complement strand
GGTTTGCATCGATTTCATATTGTTTTTCCGTAGCTATCTGTTTTCCGACCGCAATGGATTCCATAAATCCAACAAAGGAGATAGTCAAGGCAATGGGAAGCAAGGCTCCCAGCTCTTCTAGTTGAATGGATGGAACACTAAAAGGTGGAAGACCGGCGGGTATTTCGCCGACAATGCTTACTCCCAGCTTTTTTAAATCCCAAAACCAGGTAATAAGGGACGAAATTATTACTATGATCAAGGCACCGGGAAGTAATGGACTGATTTTACGGGCGAAAATGAGAAAAACAATGGTGATCAATCCCATAATCAGAGTCACGGGATTGATGTCGCTTGCCTGTTGAAAGGTGAGATAAATGGTCTTTAAAATGTTTTCGGAACGGGGAAGATTGATGCCGACAATATGCTTCAGCTGGGAAAAGCCGATGATGAGAGCCGCTGCTGAAGTAAAACCACTGATCACAGGGTGAGAGAGAAAATTTGTCATGAAACCCAGGCGGAATACCCCCATTGCCAATTGAATGACTCCGACGAGCAGCGTCAGCAATATCGTCAGTTCGACATAGGTGCCTATGTCACCAGGTGTTACCATGGAACCGATACCACTTGCGACAAGTAAGGCTACCATTGCAACCGGTCCCACGGCCAATTGCCGCGATGTACCAAACATGGCGTATACAAGTAACGGGACGATCGATGCATACAGACCGATTACCGGCGGCAAACCTGCCAAAAGAGCATAAGCCATTGCCTGGGGTATCAGCATGACGGCGGTTGTAATACCTGCAATGGCATCTCCCCGCAGGTTTTTTGATTTGTATTTTCTGAGCCAGTCGAAGGCTGGAACCCAGCGTTGTAAAATACTTTCCATGATATCCTTGAGGGTCGAAACGTTATTTTTATTGATGAAATCGGAGTCCCATGAGCCCGGTTACGTTATTCGTCTTTGCGTTGATCCAAATCCGTGTTCGTGAACGTGCACGTATACGTTCACGATTCGAGTATTTGATTTTCCGTGAGGAGTGAACCCAAAAACTGGCTATATTAAGGATGGTTCCATATATACAGGTGTCAGCGTAAAAGACCGACACCAAGATTTTGCTACAACCACTTTTTACCTATTCGGGCGGATGTATACAGGCCGACCAACATAAATACCAGAAGGACTAAAACAGGTGCTGTTCCGGTAGCAACAGTGGAAAGGATGGGCCCGGGACAAAGCCCGCTTATTCCCCAGCCTGCACCAAACAAAAGACCCCCTGCAATCAACCGCATATCCAGGTCACTTCTGGTTGGTACAAAAAATTTAGGCCCAAGCAAAGGTGTTTTGCGCTTGGTTACGAATTGAAACGATACATAGTAAACACCCACAGCACTTGCCAGGACAAACACCAGACTTGGATTCCAATCACCAAAAACATCTAAAAAGCCAATGATTTTTGCCGGCTGCGTCATTCCGGAGACAGCTAAACCTATCGCGAATAAGGCACCACTGAAAAAACTGGCTACGGCTTGTGTTTTCATATCGTTCCTCCCAGGAAAGTATTGATCGCCCAGACCGTTACTATACCGCTTACTGTAAACGCCATGGTAACGGTAACGGATCGGTTGGAAAGCCGACCTACACCACACACTCCGTGGCCACTGGTACAACCGTTTGCCAAGCCGGCACCAAGACCAATTAGCAGACCGGCAACACCATAAGCCACCAGGGAGCGATTGATCTCTATAACTGCAAATTGAGGATAAACAAAACTCATGACAAGGCCGGTTAACACCATGCCAATCACAAATGTAGCACGCCATAAATAGTCGCCTTTTTGGTATTGAATAACTCCTTTCAAGATACCGGATACACCGGCAATCCTGCCGTTAAACAGCATGAGTCCAATACTGGCCAGTCCTATCAAAATTCCACCTACTATGGGCTGGATCAGGGCTGTGTTTCCAATTAGTTCTTTCATAGATCTTCCAATGTTGGGTTATCGGTTACATGAATTTGCGTAAAACCTGTAAGATCGGCGTTACCCAAGTTAACTATTCATGATAATTGCAGAAAGCATTCCTAGCGGTATCGAGGTGAATACATCCAGTCCTGTCCACTAGAGCTAAAAGTGTTCACAGGATTTTCATTGTCAACTAAAATGATCAACAATATCTGAAATGAAAAAATCAATTAATCTTGCCTGGTAATGGAATATTTGGTAGTTTTATCGATGCAAAATTGAGAATCTCTTAGAAAAACTCTGCGGAGGTATCTGATATGACTGAGTCAAGGACGAATTCATTTCTGAAAATGAGACCATTGTTTGAAGAAGAAACCTGCACTCATACGTTTCTGCTTTATGATTCCCGATCCATGGAAGGTGTGCTAATCGATGCGGTGAAGGAGATGATGGATCGGGATATAAACCTAATCAAAGAATTAGGGGTGGATCTGAAATACCTGTTGGAGACCCATGTGCATGCTGATCACATTACTTCTGCCTCTGAAATTCGGGACAGACTTGGAGCTTTGGTTATATATGGCGCCAGTGCCGGTGTCGACTGCGCTGATTTGATCCTGGAAGATGGCGAAGAGCTGGCGTTTGGCCAGTTCATAGTGAAAGCCATATCTACGCCTGGTCATACGGATGGTTGTACAACCTACCAGATTGAAAATATGATATTTACTGGTGATACCTTATTAATAAGGGGATGCGGGCGTACAGATTTTCAGCAGGGGTCTTCCGAAAATCTCTATAATAGTGTGAACAACAAGCTTTTCACCTTGCCGGATGACACTATTGTCTATCCCGCGCATGATTATAAGGGGATGTGGAGTTCAACCATAGGGGAGGAGAAAAAACATAACCCCAGGTTGGGAAGTGGCAAGACATTGGAAGAGTTTGTTGTAATTATGGATAATTTGAATTTGGCTTATCCTCAAAAGATCGATGAGTCGGTTCCTGCCAACATGAAATGTGGAAAACTGAATTAATAGAGCAATTACGATACAAAAACTTGACATAAGGTCGGGCCAACTCTTACTCTTAAGCACAGAGCAAGATAAAACAGATTAACTATCTGTCGGGAGCTTGGACAAACCAGGCTGAGAAGGAATCTGAATGTGATTCCGACCGTAGAACCTGATCCGGATAATGCCGGTGGAGGAAAATGCAGATTCATTTTCAGCCGTCCGAAATTCCGGGTGGCTTTTTTTTTTGCCCAAAAAAGCCATATTTACAGTAATAACAACATTTCGGAGGAGAAAATGAGTCGATTACTTTGTAGCGTAATACTTTTGTTGTCAGTGGCCGTCATAGGCTCCGGCCATATTCAGGCAGCGGAGAACGAAATCACACTGATGTCTCACGATAGTTTCAATGTTAGTAAAGATGTTGTTGCAAAATTTGAAAAACAGCATGGGGTTAAGTTAAGATTTTTAAAGGCCGGTGACACCGGATCTGCGGTAAACAAAGCGATTCTGTCCAAGAACAATCCCATGGCGGATGTGTTTTATGGTATCGATAACACCTTTATGAGCCGAGCCTTAAAAGCTGGTATTTTTATTCCCTATGCATCTCCCGGGTTAAAGCAGATTCATGATCATCTAAAACTGGATAAACAGAACAGGCTTCTGCCCGTTGATTTTGGTGATGTTTGCCTGAATTACGACAAAAGCTGGTTTAGGACCAAAAAGATAACGCCACCCCAAAACCTGTCTGATCTCCTAAAACCGGCTTATAAAGGTTTGACTGTTGTCGAAAATCCGGCAACATCGTCTCCGGGTTTGGCGTTTCTGTTTGCGACGATTGGTCAATTTGGTGAGCCGGGATATTTGGAATATTGGAAGAAGCTCAGGCAAGCTGATGTGCTGGTGGTCAATGGCTGGGAAGAAGCTTATTGGGGGCATTTTACCGCGGCTTCCAAAGGCAGCAGGCCGATTGTTGTGAGCTATGCCAGCAGCCCTCCTGTTGAGGTTTTTTATGCCAAGGTAAAACCCAAGGAAGCTCCTACTGCTGCCGTAGTTAGTGACCAATCATGTTTTCGACAGATAGAATTTGCTGGCATTCTCAAAGGCACCAAAAAACCGGAAATGTCAAAAAAGCTGATCGATTTTCTCCTTGGCAAAACATTCCAGGAAGATATACCTCTCCAAATGTTTGTCTTCCCTGCGAATCGTGATGCCAAACAACCCGACGTGTTTGTTAAACATGCAAAACTGGCTGAAAATCCCGTAATCCTTTCTTCTGAAAGAATAACCGCCAATCGGGAAAAATGGATTGAAGATTGGACAGACACTGTACTGAGGTAACCTATCAAACACACATCGATCTATCTCACCGCCGGCATTCCCCTGGTTTTTCTGGCGGTGTTTTACTTTTATCCCCTATTAAGCATCTTTGGTGTCAGTTCCCTGCCGGAAGGCAGGTGGAATCTGGCAAACCTTGGTCAACTGGTTAGCAAACATTACTATGTAAAAACACTCTGGTTTACTTTTTGGCAGGCTGCAGCATCGACTCTGATTACCCTGGTAGTTGCTATGCCGGGTGCATATATTTTTGCCAGGTTTAGATTTTTTGGTAAAAACTGGTTGCATGCCTTTACAACAGTTCCTTTTGTTTTACCAACAGTAGTGGTCGCCGCTGCATTCCAGGCTTTTCTGGGCGACAATGGTTTGATGAATGAATGGCTGATGCGTATTTTCAGTCTGGAATCGCCGCCAATCAAAATCCACTACACCATCTGGTTCATATTGCTGGCCCACGTTTTTTATAATTACACCGTTGTGTTAAGGATTGTCGGCGGGTTCTGGGCTGGTTTACAACCCTCTTTGTTTGAAGCTGCCGGTTTGCTCGGGGCATCTCCAAAACAGGTTTTTTTTAAAGTCACGCTTCCACTGCTGAAACCGGCTATTCTCACAGCCGGGCTTCTCATTTTTATATTTTGTTTTTCCTCTTTCGGGGTGATTTTAATTCTGGGTGGTCCGCGATTTTCAACCCTGGAAGTGGAGATCTATCGCCAGGCTGTCTATATGTTTAATCTACCCATGGCAGCGGCTTTATCCCTGGTGCAGATCATTTTTACCTT
>JAKSDL010000846.1 GCA_022360105.1 Pseudomonadota bacterium | reverse complement strand
GGCCGGCAAAAATGTTGGTGGAAATTAAGGTCAAAACGATCACACTTAATACAGCTTTTTTCATAATAATTCTCCTTTAAACTAACTATTTAGTTCGTTGCATTTATGCCGGTGGATTGAATCCCGGCGTGGTCATAACTATACCAAAACAGACTTTTATTATAACAAAAGAGGGTTACAATCCAAAAAATAAAGTTGTGTTAAGATAATTTTTAAATCGAGATTCCACAAAATCTGGTGATCTCTAAGATTAGAAAACACTATAGAGGGTGTGAAGGCTGAATATTTGCTTGAAAATATAAATATTCACATTAAATTTAATGTTGCAAAGGGTATCGGGTCGATATATACTCTACCTAACAAACACCTAACATAGGTGTCCGATATAAAATAAACTTTGGAAAACAATTGACAATAATTAGTGAGAAACAAGGGTAAACCCTTAAAAGAAAAGACTTTAAGGAGACAATTATGGCAAAGGCAAGCAAAAAAGCCGCAGCAACAGGCAGCAATCCGCTGGAAACCGCATTAAGCCAGATCGAAAAGCAGTTTGGTGAAGGCACAATAATGAACCTGGACAATGACAATTGCGTTAGTGTTGAGTGCATCAGCACGGGTGCATTGTCACTGGATTTGGCATTGGGTGGTAAGGGTGTGCCTCGCGGCAGAATAATCGAAATGTATGGGCCGGAATCAAGTGGTAAGACTACTTTGGCTCTTCATACAGTTGCGGAAGCTCAAAAGCTGGGCGGCATAGCTGCTTTTGTCGATGCCGAACATGCCTTGGACCCAACCTGGGCCAAGAAGCTGGGTGTAAACCTGGAATCACTGCTGGTATCCCAGCCTAACAGCGGCGAACAGGCACTTGGAATTGTCGAGATGCTGGTAAAGAGTAATGCGGTTGACATTATCGTAGTTGACTCAGTAGCGGCATTAACCCCGGAAGCGGAGCTTAACGGTGAAATTGGCGACTCCCATGTAGGATTGCAGGCGAGACTGATGAGCCAGGCAATGCGAAAGCTGACAGCTATAATTAACCAGACCAAAACCTGCCTGGTATTTATCAACCAGATCCGTGAAAAGGTAGGGGTAATGTTTGGCAGCCCGGAAACAACGCCGGGCGGGCGAGCACTAAAATTCTACAGTTCGGTAAGACTGGACATTCGCCGGGTAAGTACCATGAAAGAAGGCGACCAGGCAATAGGTAACCATGTGCGGGTTAAGGTTGCTAAAAATAAAATAGCGCCTCCGTTTAGAATTTGTGAATTTGACATTATGTTTAAAGAGGGAATCAGCCGGCAGGGTGATCTTATTGACCTGGCTGTTAATGAAAATATCCTGCAAAAGAGTGG
>JAKSDL010000613.1 GCA_022360105.1 Pseudomonadota bacterium | reverse complement strand
CAATTCTTCACTACAAATCCACGGCGTACCTAATCTGGCAAGTACTGCATTGTTAAACGGGTTGTCTTCGTAATCTACCCAAATACGATTAGTCGATATGTCCATTTTGGTTATGGTACCGAGCCTATACCCTTTAATTTTACAGACCTCTTTTTCAGGACTTATGGCATCAATAGTTTTTGTTTCTGTGTTCATGGCATTGTTCAGTTCTTTTGCAGTAGTGACTCCACAAGTTCAGTATTCTGCCAGGGCAGTAATAGCTGAACGTTGTGATTGATTACTTCTACTGTTGTTGTTTCGACGAGGTGGTCTTTTTCATGACAATCGATAAACGATTGCCATGTAATCATCACTCGTGGATGATCCGGTTCTAAAACAATAGTCTTTATATCAGCTTTATGTTGTTTGATAGAGTCACCAGTTTTGGTCATGAGATTAAATTCCAACTCGGGAAGACAGAAAGAAAATTCAGACTTGTTAGGTATTAAATTAAATAAGCTGACTTTCTCCCCCCCAAATAGATGTGGCAATTGTTGGTCAAGTGGTGCCGACTGATAATATAAAGCGGAGAAATCTTCTGGAAAGAAAGGTGCTCGATTGCTTTGCCAGTTTTCATCATACGTTCCAGAAAAATCGATTCTGGGTTTCAGGTAATTAGGAATGGCGCTGAATCCTGCCACCTTGTTCTTTTTATAATTAGCTTTGGTTGGAAAATCTGGATATTCAATATTAGGAAGCCTTTTGCTAAACAAATGTCTTTTTTTGGATGCATAGCCCTTACCGATGTTATTCCCATTATAGCTTTTCAAATAGTCTTGTTTAGCTTTTTTATCTGTCCCTCCATAGGCGTTTTCATATTGAATGGCGATTTTTTTAAACGGCTGTGGATCAGTCTTTAACGTGACACCAAGAAACCGATCCCACAATCGGTCGCCAATAAGTTTAAGAGATTTGCCCCAATTGCCAATAGTAACCCCGACGATCAAGTCTTTCTGAGGGACACCATCTGGCTGATATCCAGAACTATTCAGAATGACATCAACGTTATCTTTGTACCCGAACAAATCACTGTCATAAATCAGGCTACTCGACCCCTCTTCACAGCTATATACAGGCTCTTCCAGAACTTCTTCCTGGATCTCGGATATTGATAATGTCCCATCCATATGTATATCAAACGTTGCCTTCACAGCGACCAGCCAAATCTTATGAGAGGTTTTGTGATCCAATCTGACTGTTCCTTTCGCTTCAAATGGCGTTTCGTTGTTAATAGACCACATATTACATTTTAGATTTTAGATTGATGATTGTAGATTTACGGGTTGTGAAAGCTTTGCTTTCGATTTTTATATTTCTTTGCCTGCATAGAGCCATTGTAAAGAGCTGAATTTATTCTTGTTTTCTCTCCACCAGGTGCGCCATTGGTTGATTGCGTTCATTTGGTCTTGCACATTCCAATCGGCGAAGAAAGGAACTATGCTATGTCCAGTGCGAATTTGCAATTCATGAAAGGAGTACTGTCTTGACCAGTAGTTCCCTCGAGCATTAGCCATTTCATCAATACAGCTTTCGATGGTGAAAGGCACTCCGCGTCTATACCTGAAATCGGAATCAAAATGGCATTGATTTTCAATCCACCAACTCATCCATTGGCTTTTCCAGGTTATTTCAATGTTTACTTCATGTTTCTTATCTTCAGGCCCTTCCTTGATATCCGGAAACAACAATGGTAATTGTGCCCCGGTAATGAGGTTTAAGCTTTCCAGGATTAACGTTTGCTGGTTCCAATGCTCCTTATCTTTAATATGGTCATCGATCATTTCGATGAGTGCCGGAACTCCCAGGGGTAATCCTAACATTCCCAGGGACCGGATTACATTCATTCTGATTGATTCTTCGGGGATGCAACGCTTAATTAACAATAGATCCTCATGGCCGATTGCCGAACAAGAATAATAGAGCGGTAATTGTTGAACTTTGTCTGGGGCTTCCATCATGGTTTTTCGAGCAATTATCACTGCATTTTCATCTCCCTTAATCAGAGCTGTAAACAAGGAATCTTCAAACCATTCGGTATCGTGTTCTTGGAACAAGTGATTAAAATCAGGAGGATCATTTAAATATCCGGTATTAGCTTGGGCCCTGTATATCTTTTCCGAAACCCCAGGTTCTCTGTTTCTTGGTGACAAATACCAGTCATCACTCTTTAACTTGTTTTTGTATTCAAGTATTTCAACCAAGCCTTTTTGGATTTCGGGAGATAGGCTGTCAAACCTGTCCGCAATCCATTCACAAATGAAGGGATTGTTTGCATATTTTAATGCTTGGAAAATCTGCAAAGAAAGTTCTTCATCCTGCTCACAGAGGTCGAAAAGAAACTCCAGTTCTCCTTCTTTTTCTTTAGCCAGAGTTCCCAGAATAAAAGCCGATTCCTGTTTTTTATCTGCTAACTCTTCATCTTCTTCCTCTTCATTTAGAATGCCTTTTAACAACTCAATACCTTCCTGTTTATTTCCTTTAAAGGCTTTGGCATTCAAATGAAGTTGTTCCTCATAGGGCTCGACTTCTGGCCAGTTGTTCATTAGTTCAAATAGGACCAGCTTGGCGTTGTATAGAAGATCGTGAATGTTCTCCAGGTTTTCTTTTATCAGGTTATTTTTGAACTCTTTTTTAACTTTTATAGCCGCAGGTTCGAATGAATCATCTGAGTCATCAACCTCATCATCTTCAAGTTGTTTGCTTTT
>JAKSDL010000498.1 GCA_022360105.1 Pseudomonadota bacterium | reverse complement strand
GAACCAAAGAAAATTGCCTGGTTCCAGTGTGTGGGGTCTCGTGAGCAGAATCGTTGTGACAATGATTATTGTTCTTCGGTTTGCTGTATGTATGCCATCAAGGAAGCAGCCATTGCCAAGGAGCATGATCCGGAACTGGATGCCTCAATCTTTTTCATGGATATGCGAACCTTTGGTAAGGAGTTCGAGAAATATTACAACGAAGCTAAAGACAAGCATGGAGTCAATTTTATCCGCTCTCGCGTTCATACCATCAATCCCGTTGGTGACTCCGGCGATTTGGAAATTCGTTATGTAAAAGAAGATGGTGAACTGGTCGCCGATACCTTTGATATGATTGTTCTGTCAGTCGGTCTGGAAACAAGTCCGGAGCTAAGGAGACTGGCAGAGCAATTTAATCTTAACCTGACCAAAGGCAATTTTGCTGAAACCCCTACCATGAATCCTGTGGAAACATCCACCCCGGGTGTTTATGTCTGTGGTGCCTTCCAGGGGCCAAAAGACATTCCCCAGGCAGTGGTAGACGCCAGTGCAGCGGCGACTGCAGCAGGCGAAATTCTGACTTCAGCCAGAAACACACTCACCAAAACCAGGGAAATCGTTCCTGAAAGAAATGTGACAGGTGAGCGACCAAGAATCGGCGCTTTTATTTGTCACTGTGGTGTTAACATTGCTGGTGTGGTCGATGTTGAGGCAGTTAATGAGTATGTTTCCACTCTTCCGTATGTGGAATACGTAACAAACAATCTCTACTCCTGTTCTCAGGATACTCAAGCCAGCATGACCGAGATTATTCAGGAGCATAACCTGAACAGGATCATTGTTGCGGCTTGTACGCCAAAAACTCATGAGCCTCTTTTCCAGGAAACCCTGATTAATGCCGGGTTGAACAAATACCTGTTTGAAATGGTCAACATCAGAAATCATGCGTCCTGGGTTCATAAAGCCAATCCTGATCTAGCGACAGAGAAAGCCAAGGAACTGATACGAATGGCTGTTGCCAAGATCGGTCTGAAAGCACCTCTGAAAGAAGCGAAACTGGATGTAAACCAAAACGCCATGGTTGTAGGTGGGGGAATCGCCGGTATGTCAACTGCCCTGAGTCTTGCCAAACAGGGTTATAAAACTCACCTGATTGAGAAAGAAGACAAACTGGGCGGACAGGCTCACAACCTGTACAAAACCTGGAAAGGTGAGAACATTCAGGAAATGCTGGCTGATATTATGAAGCAGGTAAATGCCGAGGATAATATCCAGGTTCATTTGAACAGCAAAGTCAGCAATGTTGATGGTTTTGTCGGTAATTTCAGCACGACGATCGCTTCCAAAGAAGGCGAACAGGTGATCGAGCATGGTGTGGCCACGATTGCGACGGGTGCAACAGAACACAAGCCTGCTGAATATTGTTACGACGACAGTCCAAACGTTGTGACCAGCCTGGAACTGGATCAAAAAATGCTGGCAAATGATCCACAGCTTGATTCTGTGGATTGCGCGGTGTTTATCCAGTGTGTGGGCTCAAGAGAGCCGGAAAGACCTTATTGTTCCAGGGTTTGCTGTACCCATTCAGTAGAAAGTGCTTTGGAATTAAAGAAACGTAATCCGGATGCCAGGGTGATTATCCTTTACAGGGATATCCGAACCTATGGTGAAAGAGAACGTAAATATATAGAAGCCAGAAAAGCCGGAGTTATCTTCATGCGTTATTCAGTTGATAACAAGCCGAAAGTATCAGTGGAAGGTGGAAAAGTGACCATTTTGGCCACAGACCATGTGCTTGGCAGACCGGTTGAAATTGAAGCGGATCTGTTGACATTGGCTTCTGCAATTATTCCAAGAAAAGAAGAGCAATTAGCTCAATTCTTCAAAGTTCCGATGAATGCGGAAGACTTCTTTATTGAACGTCACGCTAAACTCGGACCTTCCGAATTTGCAACCGATGGTGTTTTTCTAAGCGGTCTTGCACATTATCCGAAACCAATTGATGAATCGGTAGCTCAAGGAAAAGCGGCTGCTTCCAGGGCGGTAACCTTACTGGCCCAGGGAACAGTGACCACGAATGGCGAAGTGGCAACTGTTGATCAGATGATCTGCAGTAGTTGTGGAATTTGTGTGTCGGTATGTCCTTATTCAGCGCCTTCTTTTGTTGAAGAGGGAAGATTTGCGGGCAAAGCCGAAATCAATTCCGCTCTCTGTAAGGGATGCGGACTTTGCGTATCGTCTTGTCGTTCAGGTGCCATTCACCTCAACGGTTACGATAACGACCAGATTTTCGCAATGATCGATGTTGCTTAACCGATTCTAGTAATCAATGAAAAAATGGTATCACCCGCAAAAAAAACGCCGGGTGATTACCTCACACTCTGATAGTGAAGGAGAATAAGACAATGTCTGATTTTGAACCTAAAATCATAACCTTCCTTTGTAACTGGTGTAGTTACGGGGCCGCTGACCTGGCGGGAGTGAGTCGGATGCAATATCCCTCAAATATCCGGGTCGTTCGGATTCCTTGTACCGGTCGGATGTCACCCAAGTTTGTGCTTTCCGCATTCATGAAAGGAGCCGACGGTGTTTGGATCTCTGGTTGACACCCCGGAGACTGCCATTACCTGGAAGGTAATTATTTTGCTCGTCGGAAGTTCGCATTACTCGCAAACCTGATGGAGCACATGGGAATTGAAAGAGATAGACTGCATTTTTCCTGGATCTCATCCGCGGAAGCAAACAAGTTTATCGATGTTGTTCATAAGGTAACAGAATCCGTTAAGGCACTGGGACCCGCTAAGAAATTCGTAAAAGCCGGATAAAGGAACTCACATGTTAGCATATGTAGATAAGATCAGAGAGTTGTCATCACAACTCCTGAAGGAAGAGAAAGTAGACATGGTCATCGGGTTTCGAAAGGGAAGTCTACCAATGTCAAATGAGCCATATATGGCCAAACGCCCGGATGACGTTAAAAACCTGGTGTGGGATAGCAATTGCGGTATCAACCTGACCACCTACCTGACCGATCGCAAGGAAAAGATCGCTGTGGTGGCTAAAGGCTGCGATACTCGGAATATCACCACACATATTATTGAAAATAAAATCAAACGAGATCAGTTGGTGATCCTCGGAGTTCCCTGCACGGGAATGATTGACCGCAGGAAGATCAATAACTCGGTTGAATTTGAAATCGTAGAGGTAATCGAAGAAGGCGATACTATCGTTGTGAAAGGCAAAGACCAGGATACTTCTTTTGCCAAGCAGGACGTGATGCAGAAGAATTGTGCGGTCTGTACAAATCGAAATCCTGTGATGCATGATGAACTGGTGGCTGCCGAAGTACCGGAGCTGGCTGATGTAGACAGGTATGAAGATGTTCGCAAAGTCGAGGAAATGTCTGCTGATGACAAATGGCAGCATTTTGAAAACCTGCTTGACAATTGTATACGCTGTTATGCCTGTCGCAATGCCTGTCCGCTTTGCTATTGCCCGAATTGTTTTGTAGATGAATCCAAGCCCCAATGGGTTGGAAAAGGTGATGACCCAACAGACACCAGAACATTCCATTTCCTGCGTGCCTATCATTGCGCGGGAAGGTGCACTGACTGTGGATCATGCGAAAGAGCCTGTCCCATGGGAATCAATATGAGAGAATTTACCAAGAAACTGGAAAAAGACTGTCAGGATATGTTTGGCTGGCAGGCCGGTCTCTCACTTGAAGAACGTCCACCCCTTGATTCTTTTAATCCCCAAGATCCTGATGGATTTGTCAAATAGCTTGGCAACCCGTGAGCAGGGATTGAACACAACAAATTTATGATAAGGTCAAATAATTATGAAGATCATAAAAATTGAAAAAGAAGGTTGGGCACAGGGGCTGGAAAAACTGAAAGACAGTTATCGGTTGTTCGGACCGATGGCTGACAAGGATTCATTTGAATTCAAGGAATTGAATTCAGGGGAGACCCCTGTCTTAGACCTCGGAAATACCAGGCTGTCTGCCAAGTCTGCTATCTATCCGCAAACACAAACTATGTTCACCTACACTCTCGATGAATCCAAAGAGGATCATCACATTATGAAAGAGGTGGAGCTGAACGGTAAACCAAGAGCAGTTGTAGGCGTACGTCCTTGTGACGCGGCCTCCTTCCAATTGGTGCAAAAGAACTTTGATAGTCCGGACTATAAAGATCCGTTCTGGGTAAAACCTTACGAAGATACAACCTTTGTCGGCTATGCCTGTGATGATCCATCCCGGACTTGTTTCTGCACATCAGTAGGATACGGCCCTTATAACGAAGACGGTCTGGATCTGTTGTTGGTTCAGGAACAAGACGATTTTTTTGCAAAGGTTCTGACCAAAAAAGGTGAAGATCTCGCAGCCGCTGCCGGTTGGGGAACTGATGCCGAATTTGATTTTGAATCCAGAAAAAGTGCAGCGGAAGGAAAAATCTCCGCTAAAGTTTCAACGGATCAACTAAGAGGCAAAAAAACCACAGAGCTTTTCGGTGCCGACTTTTGGGATGAGGTTTCGTTCTCTTGTCTGAACTGCGGTACTTGTACCTATAGCTGCCCAACCTGCTGGTGCTTTGACATTCAGGACGAAGTCAAAGGAACAGAAGGAAAGCGCATGCGAAACTGGGATAGCTGCATGTACTCATTGTTTACCCTGGAAGGTTCCGGACATAACCCGAGACCAAACAAGGTACAACGCGTCAGACAGAGATTCATGCACAAGCTTAAGTACTATGTTGATAAATATGATTCTGGCGTTCAATGTGTTGGCTGCGGAAGATGTATCCAGCTTTGTCCGGTCAATATCGACATTAGAGACGTCTGTGAAACCATGAACAATTTTAAGCCTGCTTAGTTAGGAAACGTTAAAGGAGAAATGCTGTGCAAAATCCATATTTGCCATATCCTGTCCGTATTGATGAGATCATTACGGAAACTGAGGATAAGAATCTAAAGACATTCAAATTTGTCTTTTTGAATCCTGAAGACGAGGAGAAGTTTTCTTACAAGGCCGGCCAATTCGCAGAACTATCGGTTACAGGTAAGGGAGAGATTCCTATCGGAATTGCTTCTTCTCCAACAGAAAAGGGATTTGTGAAGTTCACGGTTAACAAAACCGGAATGGTTACAAATTACCTGCATCAAATGAAGGTTGGGGACGTCATGGGTATCCGCGGTCCACTCGGAAACAGTTATCCATGGGAAGTCCTGGAAGGGAAAAATGTGGTGATCATTGGTGGTGGATTTGCTTTCACCACCCTCAGGTCATCCATCGTTCATATGTTGGAAAACCGCGACAAGTACGGTGAAATCAACGTTATCTATGGTGCCAGATCTCCTGGTTTGTTATTATATCAGGACGAACTGAAAGCCTGGGAAGCAGCCGGTGATATTAAAATGCATATCACCGTGGATGCAACGGATGATCCGGACTGGAAATACAATGTCGGGTTTGTTCCAACAATCACTGAAGAGAAGGCTCCACCAGCGGATGATGATACATACGCAATCGTGTGCGGACCTCCTATTATGATTCGATTCACCCAGCCGGTTCTCGATAAACTCGGTTATGGGCACGACAACATTATCAACTCCCTGGAAAAAAGGATGAAATGCGGAATTGGTATTTGCGGTCGCTGCAATATCGGTGAAAAATTTGTTTGTAAAGACGGGCCGGTGTTCACCCTGGAACAATTGAATAACCTCCCCAATGAGTAATAATTTTGCTATTTCTTAAAGGATTGATTCAATGACTGAAGAAGCAATTAAAATATCCGGGAAAAAGAAAAGCAGGTTTTTGGATAAGGTGAAGAAGATTTTACCTGAAGAGGGGAATCTCGACGCCTGTCTAACCTGTGGTGCTTGCGCCTCCGGATGTCCTGCTACGGGAATTGATGGTCTGGATCCTCGAAAGGTGCTCCGAATGGCAGCGCTGGGAATGGATGAGGAATTGACCACAACCCCATGGGCATGGGCATGTACCATGTGTACAAGATGTATGTATGTTTGCCCAATGAGTATTAATATTCCACAGCTGGTTTTCAACATGCGTGCTTCATGGCCGAGGGACGAGCGACCGAAAGGTATCCGAAATTCCTGTGACGTGGGCAACAGTGTTGACAGCCGAAGTGCTATGGGACTTACGGGTGAGATGTTCCAGGAAACAGTTGAAGAACTGTTGGAAGAAGTAAGGGAAGAACAACCGGGTTTTGAAGACCTGCAAGCTCCTTTTAATAAAAAAGGTGCTTACTACTTCGTGAATCAGAACTCCCGTGAGCCGCAAATGGAAGAGGACGAAATGGTACCTCTTTGGAAAATCCTCCACACTGTTGGTGCTGACTGGACCTATAGTGACAAAGGATGGGCCGCGGAGAACTACTGCCTGTTCCTGGCTGATAACGAAGCCTGGGAAGAGAATATCCGACTGAAAGCCAAAGCAGTCGAAGACCTCGGGTGCAAGGTCTGGCTCAATACCGAGTGAGGCCACGAGCTATTCGCATTCCAGGTTGGACTGCAAAAATTTAATATTCCACACAGCTTCGAAATCAGTGATATTCGATTGGAATATGCCAAATGGGTTAGAGAAGGAAAACTCCCCATTAATTCAGATTGGAACAAAGATCTAAAAATCAAGTTCACCGTTCAGGATCCTTGCCAGCTCGTTAGAAAAACTTATGGCGACTCAGCAGGCGAAGATATGCGGTTCTTGTTGAAAAAACTGGTTGGTGAAGAAAATTTTGTCGACATGACCCCGAATCTCTCCAATAATTTCTGCTGCGGTGGAGGTGGAGGATTTCTACAGTCAGGTCGAAAAGATGAGCGACGCCAATACGGTAAAGTGAAATTTGACCAGATAATGGCGACCGGTGCGGACTACGTGATCACACCATGCCATAATTGTCATTCACAAATCCATGATCTTGCAGATCACTATGGGGGTGACTATCACTGTATCCATTTTTGGACGCTGATCTGTCTCTCCATGGGAATCCTTGGTGAAAACGAAAGAGTTCACCTGGGACCGGATCTGGAAGATTTCGGTCTGGATGATTAGTTCCCATCCATTCAATTAGTCTAAAGCCTCTCGTATTCTTGAAATGCGGGAGGCTTTTTTTATTTTAGATTTTAGAATGAAGATTTTAGATTTACGGGAGGTGCCGGCTTTGCCAGCGGTTTTCATATTTTGATGTAGGATGGGCAACTTGTTGCCCATCAGGCTGATCTGGTGGGAGTTGATGGGTAATAAATTACCCAGCCTACAATCTATTCCACATTGTGTTCGATGATTTTTGGCACGAATTCGACATAGGGATCGGTCAAAATCGAGAAGTGATTTCCCGGGACCTGTTTTATTTCCAAATGCGAATTGGTTGCAGCAAATCCGTGATCTTTGTTGGAGTAAATGCCTGGTTGTTGATAGGCCTCCTCCGCGGTTATTAAAAGTGTTTTGCCTGCATAAAGCTGTGGCTTGTAATTTAACAGAGCCAGATTGTTTGCTTCAAATTCCTTGAACTCACGAACCAAGGTTTCCATTTCGATTGGAGCACTCAGTATACCTTTTCGATTCAATTCAATGGTGACAAGTTGGTAACGATCTTCCAGATCCAAGCTGCTATATTTGTGATAGGGAATAGACGCTTTCTTGCCATGTAGCTCCACTGTGCCGTTAACGTAGTCTTGAAACAATTTCCAACGAAATCTTTTTCCTACCTGGAAGTCGCTGTATCCTTCCTCACTTTTTCTTTTGAAGATTTTGAAGATAGTTTTTGTCCAATTCATCCAGAGACCGATCTGCCAACGTTTTAACAAGTAAGAGTCCAGCAGAATTAAGTTTACTTCTTCACCTGCTTTGCGGAACTGTTGCGCAACTTCCTGGGCAATACAGCCTCCCAGGCAATAACCAACCAGGTTATAGGGGCCGTTTTTTTGCTTCTCCCTGATCTCGAAATAGTATTCATTTGCCATATCATAAATCGTCCGGTTTTCATGAGGAAACAAAATCGATTGCAAGGCGAACAAAGGTCGATTTTTACCAAGTTGGTCTGCCAGGGGTTGGAAGCACATCACATTGCCTCCGGCTCCATGAAAACAAAAGACGGCACTCTTGCTACCCTTTGGTTGAATACTGACCAAAGGCGTTTCATAGGTTTCTTTAACTTCATCTCCAATAAAACCGGACAAATCCTCAATGGACTGGTTCCGAAAAAACAAACTCATTGGGATTTCTTTGTTGAACTCCTTTAAAATTCCGGAAACGACCTGGATGGCGAGTAGTGAATTTCCTCCGATCTCGAAAAAGTTGTCTGTAACTTTTATGTTTTCCTTTCCCAGAATATTTTTCCAGATCTCAAGCAATTTTTGCTGAACATCTGTAGGAGCATCTTCTGTGATAGAAGATGCAGCAACGTTTTCCACAATTTTTGGAAGTGAATTGCGATCTATTTTACCGCTGGTTGTAGTGGGGAACGATTGTAATACCTGGATTTCCGCAGGCATCATGTATTCGGGCAACTTTTTGGACAGTCTCTTTCGCACAACTTTTTCGGAAGGAAAATCGTTGCTATTTTTTGCCAACAGGTAGGCTATCAATTGGAGGTCACCGGATTGATTCTTTTCATCCATTACGACAGCATTACCGACTTCCGGCATGGCGAGCAGCACGTTTTCAATTTCCCTGGTTTCAATGCGGTGGCCACGAATTTTTACCTGATCATCCTTACGACCAAGGAATTCAATTACACCTTCAGGAAGCCAGCGGCCTATATCGCCCGTTCTATATATTTTTTTTCCTGGTTTGAAAGGGTGATCAACAAAGGTTTGTTCGGTTAACTCCGGTCGATTGAGATACCCAACGGATAGACCGGGACCGGCAACACAGATTTCACCCCGGACTCCAATCGGTACAGGATTTAAATATTCATCAAGCACATACATTTCTCCGTTGCGAACAGGCTTACCAATGGGAATCCTTGTTCGCAGGGCAGCCCCGGGAGAGCATTTATAGTGGGAAGCGCAAACAGAGCATTCCGACGGACCATATGCATTATAGTAATTCTTATGTCTGGCATAAAAATGGACATCTTTCCTGTCGGCCGGCTCACCACCGACCATCAGAGTCCTTACGGTCGGCAGTGGATGCTGTCCCAAAGCCTTCAAATAAGATGCAGTGAAAGAGGCCACAGTGACATTGTGTTCCTCGAGATAGAGAATCATCTTCAAACCATCCTTGATGGTTTCTGTTGAGGCCAAAACAAGACCCGCCCCCGCCAATAAGGGCATAAAATATTCAAGTATGGAAACATCGAATGTAATCGCGCAGAATTGCAAACAGCGGTCATCCGGGTTAATTCCGACTTCCGTTATATGATCATGGACAACGTTGACAATTCCCCTGTTTGGTACTTGAACACCTTTTGGTTGTCCTGTTGATCCCGATGTGTAAATGACATAAGCAATATCATCTGGTTTTCCGACAATTCCCGGAGCATCTGCTGAATCAAAAGTATTTAATTGGGAATGGATATCTAAAATTAACCCGTTAAAAATCCCTGCTGACAGATTTGCACTTGAGGTTTGATCGGTGATGACCATTTTGGCGGAGCTGTCGTTCAGGATAAATTGAACTCTATCTTCCGGATAGCTCGTATCCAACGGCAAATAAATACACCGCGTTTTCAGTATGGCCAATAGACTGATGATGAGTTCCGGTGACTTGCCGAGGTACACACAGACTACGGATTGCTGCTCAATCTTTTGTTCCAGAATTGCTTTAGCCAGTTGATTGGCCTGGTTATCAAGTTCTTTATAAGTCAGCTGTTTTTTATCGTGGATGAGAGCAATCTGATCCGGAGTTCTGCCAACCTGTTCTTCAAACAGGTTGACGATGCTTTTGTGTAAAGGAAACTCCACTTTTGTGCCCTGAAACTCTTTCAGCAATACATGTCGCTCAGCATCATTCAGTATATTCAGGGTATCGATGGTTGCATTGGGATTCTCCAGAATCGCATTTAGCAACGTAAGAAAATTATTTGTCCAACGTTCAATGGTTTCAGGTCTAAATAAATCCGAATTGTACTTCAAAGCTCCTTTTAAAGTGCGATCCTGCTCAATGATCTCAAGTGTCAGTTCTGCTTCACCCGTTTGATCTTCAATTTCATACGGTTCACTAATTAAATGAGCAGTTTGATCACTATCATTTTGCCTGCCGCTTGCAGGCGTCATCGATTCGGATTGGAGATTTAATACCGCCTGAGTGATGAGCGGGCGGGATGGATCACGAGGCAGGTTAAGTTTTTCGGTTAGAAGTTGAAAGGGATAATCCTGATGTTTCAAACTTTCAATGATCATCTCTTTAGTTTGGTTCAGAAACTTTCTGAAGCGGACGGGTTTTGAAAGATCTCCACGCAATGCCAGAACGTTGATGAAAAAACCGACAACCCTTTCGAAGCCAGGAAAATTCCTACCGGATGTCCCGATGCCGATGATAATATCATCCTGGCCGCTGAGACGTGCCAGCAGGATTTCAAAGGCAGCAAACATCAGCATATTTAATGTGCAGTTCTCCTCTCTGCAAAATTTATAGATACGATCAACCAGATCGGCATCCAAGACAAAAGAATGACTATCCCCGTTATAACTGAAATGTGAAGGGCGCGGATAGTCCAAGGGCAAATCCAGTTTTGGCAACGGAGCCTTTAACAGGTTCTTCCAATACGTTAAGTGCCGGTCATTAGACGGATCAATTAACGCGTTTTGACGTTTTTGCACATAATCGGCGAAGGTGTTTTTCAACGGCTCCATTACTACCGGTTTGCCGGAGGTCTGGGCTGAATACATTGTGACCAGCTCCTCCCACAATATCCTGCATGATGCGCCATCGATGATTATGTGGTGAAACACCAGTAACAAAACTGTTTCCTGCCCGCATTGAAACAAATCCACCCGGACCAGTGGTCCCTGCTCCAAAACAAATGGTTTGCGAGCACAGCTTAGTACCCGATCTTTTAAACTGTCTGACTGTGCATCCTCGATATGATGAATGTTTATTTTTAGGTCGACATGATCCATCACCTGTTGAAAGGGTTCATTGTCAATAGTGACTATTTTGGTTCGAAGTGCTGCATGTCTTTTAGTCAATTCTTGGAAGCACTCTTGGAGAATCTGTATATCCAGTTCAGATTTTATACGCAGACCGACGATCACATTATAGGCATACATCGACGGGTGCATCTTATAAAGAGCCCAGATGCCTTTTTGGGCCAATGTCAATGGGTATTGGGAGGAATCAGTTTTTGACGATACAGTCGATTCATCAATAACGGCTTGTCCGGTAATTTCTTCATATTTAGGTGTTTCAGAGTCAGCAACCGGCAGCTTTTTGACGAGGTAATCAGCCAGGGCATCTACATTTGGTTGATCCAGCAGCAATGTGTCCGGAAGAGGAATTCCACCAAGATCCTGCCCGATTAGATTTTTCAATTCAACAGCCATCAGCGAATCCATTCCCAAATGAATCAGAGACTCGGTTGTATCCAGTGATTCTGGCTTCCTCCAACCCAGTACTTCAGCAATTCGAAGCACAAGATGCTTTTTCAAGACATCCAATCGCTGATCGAGCGGAACCTGCCGGACCTGCTCCAAAAGATTGGAAACAGCCGATTCTGAAACGAGAGGTTTTTTGATGGGAGAGGATTGAACAAGCTTCGTAAATAGCGGGGAAAGCTTTCTATCTCCCATACTGCGGGCAAAGGTGCTCCAGGATATGGGAAGCACAACCAGTTGATGTTGAGCTGAAACCAGCGCTTGCTCCATGGCCGCAATCCCTTGATCGGGACTGATAAAACCGATTCCTTGAGATTCCAGTGAGCTGTCTTCCTGCTTAAATGCGGCTGCACCAATTTCGGACCAGGCTCCCCAATTGATTGCTAATGCAGGCAATCCGATGGCTTGTCGATAATGGGCAACGGAATCTAAAAACGCATTGGCGGCCGCATGGTTCCCCTGACCGGGAGTGCCAAATAAAGAAGCGACTGAAGAGAATAAAACGAAGTAGTCCAGATCCGATGTTTTTGTTAACAGATGAAGATTCCAGGTTCCTTCCACTTTTGCAGCAAGAACCTTGTGAAATCGCTTCCAGTCTAAATTCGTCAACACAGCGTCTTCAAGCAATCCTGCGCAATGCCAAACGCCTTTCAAAGGATGATCTGATTGATTTACAACGTCGATAATTCGTTTCATGTCTTCAAACTTTGAGACATCACAAGTTTCGATCTGGACGTTGACACCACCTTGTTTTAGTTCTTCAATCAAAGGCAACGCCGTTGGTCCGGGCTTACTCCGACATGTCAGCAGGATATGCCTGGCGCCTTTTTCCATTAACCACCTGGCAACACGCAGTCCCAAACCTCCCATGCCACCTGTGATCAGGTAGGTACTGTTTTCGGTGATAGTAAGTCCTTCCTGGTTTTTCAGATTAGCAAGATGGTGACGATATGAAATTACTATTTTTCCAATGTGATTGGCTTGTTGCATTAACCTGAAAGCGTCGACCAGCTTTTCTGCCTGGAACACATGTTTGGGAAGGGGAACATATTCATTGTTTTCAAATGCTTTTGATAACCGGTTTAATACTTTTCCGATGAGTTCGGGATTTTCGCGGGTTAATACATCCAGCGCCAGAGGATGATAAACAATATCCTTGTTAAGGGCTGTGATCTGCTCTGCACTGCGGATATCCGTCTTTCCCAACTCAACAAAATGACCTCCGGGCTTTAAAAGAGATAGGCTTTTATCGATGGCTTCACCAACAAGGGAATTGAGGATGACATCCATTGTTTCTTCACCAGCAATTTTGAAGATTTCGTCAGCAAAATTGAGTGAGCGGGAATCTCCAACATATTGAAGATCCAGGGTGTGCAAATAATCTCTTTTAAAGTCCTTTCCAGCTGTTGTGTAAATATTTGCACCTTTTGCTTTTGCTATTTGGATAGCAGCCAAACCGACTCCACCGGAAGCAGAGTGAATCAGAATATTGTCTCCTTTTTTTAAATCTACAAGCTCCTGTAAAGGATATGCTGCACTTAGAAAGACATTTAATACTGTTGCTGCCTCTTCAAAGCTCATGGAGACCGGCTTGGGAACAACCAGGTTCATGTGGGTGATGACATGAGATGCATAGCAGCCGGATGCAATAGCAATCACCTTGTCGCCGACGTGAATGCTTGTAACAGACTCCCCCACCGCGGTTACAATGCCGGAACATTCCACTCCCATGGATGCCTTTTCCCCGGGATAAATATCCATGGCGATCATAAGATCACGGAAATTGACGCCAGTCGCCAATATTTCTATCTCAACTTCATTACTGTTTAAAGCCCTTCTGTTTGCAGGTTTGAATTTCAGTTGACCAAGAAGTCCCGGTTTATCGATGGTGAGGGAATATGGCGATTGAGGTAATTCCTGCGATGCTTGCAGGGCTTTACCAGGGTATCGTTCCAGGTGACCGACAAATCGCTTGTTTTGCCTGAAGGCAACCTGATTTTCTATTGTTCCGGCATCGACTAATAGTTCCCGTAACAAAAGTTCTGAAGATGTTTGCTCAATGGAGTCCAGATCGATAAGTTTGCAGTTTAAATCGGGAATTTCATTCGCAATATTCCGTCCCAGGCCCCAAAGTGGGGAATCTAAAACAGTCGATCCATCGTGAGGATCTACCGATTGTGTGCCTTGTGTCAGGATGAACAATTGCGGATAGGTGCTAATTCCGGACTTGTTTAGCGCTTGAATAAGATATAGCAATCCTCCGCAAAGTGTTTGCTGTCTTTTGGAAATGGAATCTGTAACCAGGGAATCCAGTTTTATATTACCTCCGAATCCAAAAAACAAGATGGCTGTTAAGGGTAGATTTCCGGACTGGGTAACGTTATCCAAACACCTTTCAACCCCCTCCGAATTGAACGGATCCAATGTCAAGAATCCGTTTGATTTCTTTTCGAAAGTCGAACCGGTTTGCACAACAATGCAATGACGATTCGTTTTTGACAGGGCAGTTTTCAAACCTTCGACGTGGGATGGGTCATCAACAAAAATCAGCCAGTTTTCAGTTTCTTCAACTGGTTCGGGAAGTCTGATCTTACTGATTTCATCAGCATGCCATTGAACCCGGTAAAACCAGTCTTCTTGCTTGGGAAGATGGAGTTGTCGAAAATAATGCGGCTTGATTTTTTTGAGTTTTAAGTTATCGATGGCTGCAATTTGTCGATCGCCTGCATCATATAGTATAAACGATCCTGAAACAATTTCTTCATTCGAATCACTAATCAATTTAGCATAACACCAGGCAACGCTACCTATTTCACCAAAGAGTTGAAACTTTTCCAGGTAATAGGGCATGTAGATGCCAGGCGATGGCTCAGCCGCATCGTTTGCAATCAAAATCCCCAATATCTGAAAGCAGGAATCAAGCACACCGGGATGAACAATGAATCCATTTTCAAGGTTGATAGATTGCTGGTCCGTTTTGATCTGGGCAAGAACTGTTTTTTCACCTTTTTTTAAGGTTTCAATGGACCGAAATTGCCCCCTATAGTTTAACCCTTTGGATTCGAGTTCTTGGTAGAAGGCTTCGACCTCAACCGGTTCAGTGCAACGAGCTTTGTTTTTTTCCAGGTTGTTGTCATCTAGCGCTTCAATGGAATCGGTTGCGGATGAAAATCGACCTTTGGTATGCAGTTTCCAATTTGATGGCTTTTCATCATCTGTATCCTTTGGGTGACTGTGGTATTCGATTGTGCATAGATCCGGGTGTTCGTATGTTATTATCGTCTGAATATCACGGGCAGGGTATTCCTCATCGAGAATTAACGCATCTGAAAACTGAAACGAACTTAATTCCACCGCCTTGTCTAAATCCAGTTCTTGCGCAGCCCGAAGACCCATTTCCAGATAACCGGTCATTGGAAAAACAATGGTACCGAATAGGCGGTGGTCATTTAGATAAGGCTGGTCGATAAGCGAGAGCTGGTTTTGAAAAGTGGGGTAGGGAGAATTGATTCGACTTCCCAATAATGGATAATCTCTGTCATGGGAAATGCTTGGTTGTATCGGTTTCTTTTTGATTGCTTGAAAAGCAGGTGTCGCTTTATTCACTGTTGTTGGTGTTTTAGCCATTATCACCTGCTGTCCGATACTTGATTTGCTGAACTCGATGTTTGGAAAAGAAGCAAAACCAGTAAAATCATGATTTTTTAGCAGGGATTCCCATTGTTCTCTATTTAGAAATGCCGAGTCGGATCTTAACTCCTTGTCTTCCAAATCCTGCAAAACCATGCCAAAGGTAAGATCAAACCAGGGAGAAGGTTCCGTAATCTCCCACATCACTAATAAACCGCCAGGAGCCAGCAAAGATTTTACCTGTTTGATGGTTTCATTAATATTTTTGGTCGCATGCAACACGTTTGCAGCAATCACCAGGTCATATCCATGTCTGTTAAAACCTTGCTTGACCGGATCTTTCTCAATATCAAGTGTCTGATAAGTGATAAAAGAATAATCAGAAAACTTGGAACGTGCCTTGTTCAGGAAAATTTCAGAAATATCGGTAAAAAGATAGCTGGTCCTGTCGGATGGTAACAAGGGAACCACCGATGCCGTTGTCGAACCTGTTCCTGCCCCAATTTCAAGCAGCCTCAGTTGGGTATTTGCGGGCAGACTATCAATGAGTTTTTCAACGATAGAGGCAACCACCCCGTTGTAATACCGGGAAAATGGGGTTGATCGATAGAGCGATTCCAATGGTTTGAAATCACCACCAGGAAACAAGACATCAATAGGATCTTTGTTGCCGTCTAACACTTCTGATAAATGGCTACCGCAGGTTTTGATCAGGTTGATAAGAGGCAGTGATTCTTCATTGAGATCGTTAGCGTTTTTCAACAACGGGTCGATAGCTTGCTCAGCAAGTACCTGAATTACCGAAAAATCCTGATTCTTTTTTTCGATAATTCCTTTTTTAACCAAATGATTTAACAGGCTTAGGAACAACTGGTGGTAGCGAGGGGACAGTCCGATTTGCTCCACAAGTTCTTCTATCTTTAGATGTGCACCAGGCTCTCGGAACACTTGTTTTGATGCCAGGTGATTGGTGAAATAGGCGAGGCATAATTTATCCAATGCTTCCTGCTTTTTATCGACATTCCGGGGTTGTATTTTTTCAATCTTATTGCTGGCAAAGGTCTGGGCGGCTGATTTTATTTGATCCTCTAATGGGAGAACCGTTTTCCAGTATCGTTGCCTCTGGAATGGATAATTAGGCAGATTTACTTTCTGATATCCCGAGGTATGCTGATACATCGCATTCCAATCGATATCTTCACCTTCGGTATAAAGAATTGCCAGACTTTGAAGCAATTGTCCCCAATCTTCAAACCCTCTCCGTAATGATGCCATCCACCGGGCTTCGGTATTGGGAATGCACTGTTTTCCCAACCCTGTTAGTACGGGGCTGGGGCCTATTTCCAGGTATCTTTTAAATCCCATACTTTCTAGGGCAAGCATTCCGTCGTAAAATCGAACCGGTTCTCGGACATGATGTTTCCAGTGGTCGGCATCCACATTTTCAACGACGTTGCCCGTCATATTGGATATCAAGGGGATTTTCGCTTGTTGGTAAGTCATCTCTTTGGCTACCCGGGCGAATTCTTCCAGAATAGGTTCCATCAAAGGTGAGTGAAACGCATGGGAGACAGTTAACGGGTATGTTTTGATGGCGAGATTATCGCACTGGAGCTGAATTTGTTCCAGACTGGTTTTTGATCCGGAAACCACCATGCTCTGAGGACCATTGATGGAAGCCAGAGAAATACTGGCTGAATATGGAGCAATGATCTCCAACACCTGTTGCTCAGTGGCAAAAACAGCCAACATGCCACCACCGGCAGGTAAGGATTGCATCAGTCTTCCCCTGGCGGCAATCAATTTCAAACCATCTTCAAGACTGTAAATTCCCGCCGCACAGGCAGCAGTGAATTCCCCTACGCTATGTCCCGTCACAGCATCCGGATGTATTCCCCACGATTTCCACAATTGGAATAAGGAGTATTCCAAAGCAAATAGAGCCGGTTGGGTATAAGCAGTATGGTTTAGTAAATGACTGTTTTCTCCATAAATGACAGATAGCAAAGGACTTTCCAATTCAGCTTCCAAAAACCTGGCGCACTCATCCATCCAATAACGAAATGTTGGTTGATTTTGATAAAGCTGTCCTCCCATATCAGCATACTGTGACCCTTGACCTGTAAATAAAAAAACTTTTTTGGATGACGTTTCCTGCTTTGGTGCTCCAATGTATAAGGTCGGTGATTTCTTTCCTTCAAGATAGGATGCCAGCGCTTCTTCCAGTTCGTTGATGTTTGATCCTAAAATGCCAATACGATGTCGGAAATGGGCACGACCTGTGTTTGAAGTAAAACAAAAATCGGAGATTGATGACTCTGTTTTTTGTGAGAGAGATTCTTTTAGATTGCCTGTAAGCTGTTTTAGCGAAGACTCGTTTCGTGCAGAAATAGTCAGTAAATGGCCCGGCAGTCTACTATCTTGCCTGGCAGTAGGTACTTCCGGCGACTGCTCAATAATAACATGCGCATTGGTACCGCTAAAACCAAACGAACTGACCCCTGCCCGGTGCAAGGTGTTTTTGTTAGGCCATTCGCTTAGATTTAGGGGCACTGAGAT
>JAKSDL010000816.1 GCA_022360105.1 Pseudomonadota bacterium | reverse complement strand
AATACAGGATCTTCTTCGAACTGGTATATACCACCCATATCTTCGTTTGGTTCAAAAATATAAGCATCTACACGCCAGAAATATTCAGTATCTTCCTCGATTGTGATACCTTCAACGGCCAAATCAAGCGATCCCTGACGGCTTCCTGTAGTTAATTCATCTACATCGATAACTTTGCCTTCCAGAAGTGATGGAGCTGTTAAAGTCTCTTCATCATCAAGGTAAACAACATATTTGTCAACGCGTACCAGGTCATCTTCATCATCCGGATTAGTCAACCAGCTTAGGGTAATGTCTGCAGGCACATTGAGCGTACCGGCAGTGGGGTATTGAAGTGAAATGCCTACTCGCGGTTTATCCTCCATTAATAAGATGATTTCTTCTGCTGGCACTGCATGGTCATAAATTCTTACACTGTCAAGCATGCAGTCAATTGCATTACTAAACCCGGTGTTGGCCGCGCCAAGAACAATATTAGTTGATCCGCCGTAGTTTATAGCCTTTGTCCAGGTGCCTTCTACACCTCCATTTAGGGTTCCGCCGTCCCAGTAACAAGTTACTGTGCCGGCAAGTCCATCAATTACCATTGCTGTATGGTGCCAGTTGCCGTCATAATGGCTACCTGTTGGGGATTGAGCAGAAAGAATTTTACCAACATTTTGTGTTCCAGGTGCCCGAACTTCAAATTCATCTGTTTCACCTGTGTCAGTATCATCACGCAACTGACCAAAACCACCACCGATCCATGTACGTCTGTTTTGGGTAGGTATCTTCAGCCAGAAGGACAAGGTTACAGTATCTGTTAAAGGTAAGTTTGCCAGTTCTACGGCAGATTTGTTGGTCTCCAAAACCATTCCCCGCTCTGGATCGTCGATAAACGCGGGAGCTTCGGCGTTAGTGAAGACAACGCCGTGTAATTCGTTTCCAGAACTGTCAGTTGCCGTACTGTCATCAAAAGTGTACTCAGCAACCAGGTCGGCTCTGGCAGACATACTTATCGACAGCAAAAGACATGCCAATAGGCCGACTATTGGCAATCTCTTTTTCTTCGTTCCGATCGTCATAGTAATTCTCCTTAAACAAATGTTAGTAATAGCAAACTCACTGTGAGTTTTGCAGGGTTCTAGCTTT
>JAKSDL010000734.1 GCA_022360105.1 Pseudomonadota bacterium | reverse complement strand
CAGAGGCTCGCGCATTATGAAGAATGCATATCCGAACTTTCATCAACGAGTGAAGTCCATTACTTCAAAATAAACGACCTGGTTTGGACGGAAATTGATAATCCGGAGCATTTGAATAGAGCTTTAAACCAGATATATCCCCAAATTTACGGTCATTTGCCTCCCAAATAAAGATCTGCACCTGTGGTTTGTTATTGATTAACCTCAAATCCACAATTGTTTTACGCTGTTTTAGGTAAAATTGATTTGACGAACTAGCAACCTAGTGGTCTAATGAATGATTAAACAACATTTAATAACTGCATTCCTTTATACAATAAGCATTAGTGAGAGAGAATACCATATGGAAGTAAAAGTCGTTAACAATCAGGTAGAAAAATCGATGAGAGAATTAAAAAGATTGCTGATTAGAGAAGGTCTTTTTAAGGAATTGAAAAAACGACGATATTACGCAAAGCCAAGTGTGCGCAACAAATTGAAAAGAGAGGATGCAGAAAAGACAAGGCATAAGGATAGAAAAAGAGCTGCTGCAAGAGCAAGAGTAGTCATCTAAATCTTAGTCTTTGCTATCAGCCGGTAGTTATAAAACACCGGCTCTACTCCTAATACTTCCCCCGACAGCCGTTACCTGACCATTCGTATTTTTTCATTAGTTTGGTTATACGGTTTATTTCCTCTGACTCAAAGTCTTCCAGGTAATATTCCATCCCCAGTACTGCAGCTAACTGTTCGGCAAATTGATATTCAAATTGTTCTTGATCGAAAGGTTCTGTTGATTCTTGATTTACCGTCGTAATTCGTCTTTCCAAAACCTTTGATTCGAGCGGTACTTTCCACACTTTTTTCCACAAATCCCAGTTTAAATCGATCAAGATAGACCCATGTTGCAAAAACCGGTCTGTTTTCCGATATTGGGCACTTCCCACAATTTTCTTACCTCCCACGGCTATTTCATAGGCTGAAACCTCCTGGAAGCAAATGGATGTTTCCCGTTTACTTAGTTGTTTTGGCGATATTTCAGTGTTTGCTCCGAAGCGATTTAAACTTTCCGCAAGTGGCTGGCTGATCATACGGTAGGTTTTTAAAATCGAGCTTGAGAACAGGTCTATATCCGAGCAAATAGAGTAGGTTATTTCATGTTGATGAAGGACGGTTTTTCCACCTGTCAGCCGGGAAACCAGTTCAATCTGATTCGCTTTGCAAACATCCAAATCGATTTCATCCAGCTTTTTATTGTTTCTTCCAAAAGAAAGTGTAGGATGGCTCCAACCGTAATATCGTAGCGTCGTGCCCGGTCTAGATAAAATGTATTCATCGGCTGCCATGTTGAAAGCAGCCGAATAGTCAGAGTAGGGTATTAATCGTAAGCGCTTCATGTATTTAACGATAACGAAATTAAGGTTTTTCTTGAACCTTAATCTTACTGCCCAGTCGGAAACCTGGTTGCAGGTCTGTATATATTGCTTTAATTTAATATCTAATTTAGAGGATAACCATTTCACCAGTAGCTGTTAAATAGACTTGATCCGGATGTAAACTCATTTTACATGACACAGTATTTAAAAAAACCGGAGTGGATTCGAACCAGAATCCCGGTTGGAGCAAATGTACAAAAAATAACCTCTTCCACTAAGCACTCGGGGCTTGCCACTGTTTGTGAAGAAGCCAGATGCCCAAACCAGTGGGAATGTTGGAAAAACGGAACAGCAACATTTATGCTTATGGGAGATACCTGTACTCGACACTGTCGCTTTTGTTCAGTGAAAACCTTGAAAAATCCCCCTTCTTTAAATTCAAATGAGCCAAACGACCTGGCAGAAACCATTCGCTCCCTGAAACTTAAATACGCTGTGCTTACTACCGTAGACAGGGATGATCTACCCGATTTCGGGGCTATGCATATCGCTGGATGTGTTAATGAGATAAAGCGAATCAATAAAAACATCTTGATTGAACTACTGATTCCGGATTTTCAAGGAGATCTTGAAGCGCTACAAAAAATAGCAACCAGTCACTCAGAGGTTATTGGACACAATCTGGAATGCACAAAAAGCATTACCCCAAAAGTCAGGGACCCCAGGGCGAGTTACGAGCAATCTCTAATGGTTTTAAGGAGGATTGCCGAATTTAATCCCAATATTATTACAAAATCTTCGTTGATGCTCGGCCTGGGAGAGACGGATGATGAATTGATCGAGGCCATGGAAGATATCAAACAGACCGGTGTCAGTATTTTAACATTGGGTCAATACCTGCAGCCGAGCAAAAACAGTTTACCGGTTCAACGATATGTGCATCCCTCAAGATTCGAATGGTTCAAAGAGCAAGGTTTAAAGATGGGTTTTGAATATGTTGCCAGCGGACCTTTGGTGAGAAGTTCCTATTTGGCGGCCGAACATTACCTTCAATTAAAGTTATCCCGCAATAACTAAACTATCCGACATGTTTCCCTCCTGGTGCATCCACTGCAGATCGTTTATTCACAAGCAGATAAAATCCGAATCACCTTTTTTATGTGCTGAGTGTTATTCTGTCCTACCCAGATTCGATTCCACCATATGCCTGAAATGCGGTCGATCTCATAACCCAAAAAGCTGTGGTGTGGAATGGGCAAAAAATATTAATCGACTGTTTGCTGTATTTGCTTACGAAGATCCCATTCGTAAATGGATCAGTTCGCTAAAGTACAACAGGAATTTTGTGATGGGTCGAATGTTTCAAAAATTCATTTTGGAGTGGTTTCTAGCAAATCAAGTGTTATTGCGGGGAATTGACTGCATCCTGCCAATCCCTTTGCATCCGGCAAGGCTGTTTAGCAGGGGTTATAATCAGGCTGTTTATCTTTTAAACAAACAAAAGCTCATAACTGTCGATACCAAGGCGCTCGAAAAAAAATCGTGGACTGCTCAACAGGCGGGAAAAAGCAAAAAGGAACGCATGGCTAATCTTAAAAATGCTTTCAAAGTGACCAAAGATTTGTCAAAAATAAAAATTTTGCTGTTTGATGATGTCTGCACCACCGGCCAGACTTTGTCCGAAGTTTCGCGTATTCTTAGGAAGGAAGGCGTAAAACATATTGATGCCCTTGTGCTCTGCCGATCCTTAAAGATAATCTGATTTACCTCCAATAACGCTTAAGCTGGGTTCCCTGGTAAAAATATTCAATAATATCATAATACTGATACCCTTTTTCAGCCATTTCCTTGGCAGACCATTGACTTAGGCCCACACCATGTCCATTGCCCGTTCCGCTGAATAATATCCCCCCCGGTATTCCGGAAATTTTAAACAGAAGGCTTTGGATTTTCCGATATCCGGCTGCACGTCGAAAGTCTTTGCCTTTGTAGCTGTTTTGAGGAAGTCCGTTAAGATAAATTTTAGCAACCCTGCCGGAAGGGCTGTATTCGGATATTGTTAACTCCTTGATGTTTTGTCCTTTGAATCCGAGTTTCCTGAAGACTCTTTCTAAGTCTGCTTGTGACATACGCGCTTCCCAGCTGAAACGAGGATCGGATTTTCCGTAAGGAACAGTCCGCACTTTTAAATAGGGGTAGGAATATTTCCAAAGAGCACCGGCATCTTCAGTAACACCTCCGCAATTGGAATGATAGAAGGTCTGTGCCAACTTTCCCTGGTAAGTCACCACGAATCCCCTGGTTTGTTGAATTGCATGCTGACCTCGTTTGTCAGCGATATCAGCACCAAGATATACCTGGTCTGAAAGTCCTGAAGTTACATGCCAGAGACGGTTTTTACGGTTTTCCATTTGATAGAGCGCGAATGTCCTGGAAATAACAGCTTGGACCTTGACTACTTCTATCGCCCATTTTGTGCTGATTTCAGCGTTTAAAACCCCTGCCAGATAAGTTTCAAGAGGTAAATGGTTGATAACATAAACTCCTTTTTTAAAAGGCCTAACTTCAATAAGTCCTTGATAACGCCTGCTGAATCGGGTATTGGGCTTGAGGACCGAAATTTTGCTTTCCGATTTAAGCAGCAGCGGTTTTGTTAAAGGAACAATATTATCTAATAGAAGCGTGCTTTTTCCCTTGGCTTTTATCTTTAGGGAACGGTCATTTTTAAATCGGATCTCGTGGCTGATTGGTATTAGCCCCGACGGGCTGCTAATTTTCACGGCCTGCGACGTTTTAAAAAGCAAAACCTTAATGGTGGGATTGGAGTAAGCGTGAAGTTTACCTGAGATAATCAGTAAGAGACAGGCAATGAAGCTTGTCCTCATTTGAACCACTCCGATTTGTCTCAGCTTTAACAATAAGACCACGTTGATCATTGACTCTAAAATTGTTGTATTTGAAAGGTTTTTATGAAACGCGAATGTTGCCTATGCAGGTACCAAGCCGAAACCCATTTCCAGGCATATTCCGTAAGT